>JAUXNZ010000291.1 GCA_030682595.1 Rhodocyclaceae bacterium
CGGTCCGGAAGAGCGCTGGACCTACGTCAACGTTCAGGCCGCCGTTCTCCTCGGCTACAGTCGGGAAGAACTCGTCGGCATGACCATCTACGATCTCGTGCCGCCGTCCTGCCGCGAGAGCTATCGGCAGGAATTCGCCAAGCTGAGACGCTGCGACAAGGTGTGGGCGCGCGAGCTGCGGCTGATCAGGCAGGATGGCAGCAGAATCCCCGTGGAGATGAATGCCGTCCAGCTTCCCGACGGCAGCGTCTACGGTTCCTGTCGCGACATCACCCAGCGCAAGCAGGCCGAAGAAGACCAGCGCATCGCCGCCATCGCCTTCGAGACCGAGGAAGGCATATTGGTCACGGACAGCGCGGGCAGGATTCTGCGCGTCAACCACGCCTTCACGGAACTGACCGGCTACAGCGCCGCGGAAGCGATCGGCAATACCCCGGCCATGCTCAAGTCGGGGCGCCAGGACGAGGGGTTCTACCGCACGCTCTGGACGGCGCTGCTTACCGACAAGTACTGGGAAGGCGAAGTCTGGAACCGGCGCAAAACCGGCGAGATCTACCCGGAATGGCTGACCATCACGGCGGTTTCACGGCCAGACAACAAGGTCACCCATTACGTCGCCGTATTCTCCGACATCACCGAGCGCAAGGTCGCGGAGGAGCAGATTCACAGCCTGGCGTTCTACGATCCGCTGACCAACCTGCCGAATCGGCGCCTGCTGTACGACCGTTGCGAGCAGGCGCTGCGCACCTGTGCGCGCCGCAGGAACCATGGGGCGATACTGTTTCTCGACCTCGACCGCTTCAAAACCCTCAACGACACCCAGGGTCATGACGCCGGCGATCTGCTGCTGATCGAAGTGGCGCGCCGCCTGCTTGCCAGCGTGCGTGCCGAGGACACCGTGGCGCGCATGGGCGGCGACGAATTCGTCGTGCTGCTGGCAGAGCTCAGCCCGGCAGCGCCGGTTGCCAGGGAGCAGGCCAGGGAAGTAGGCGAAAAGATCCGGGCGGCGCTCAATGCCCCGTATTCCCTGAATGGTCTGGCTCACCACAGTTCCCCCAGCATCGGCATCTGCCTCTTCGACAGCAACGAAAGCCCCGTCAAGAAACTCCTCATGCATGCCGATCAGGCCATGTATCAGGCCAAGGCGGCCGGCCGCAACACGCTGCGGGTGTTTGGCGAATGATCGCCGCTACCCCCGAACCTTAGTGAACGTCACGCAGTACCCGGCGCGCCGCCAGTCGCCCCTTCCGCGAGGAAGGGGCTGGGGGATGGCGGGCCTTGCCTACTCCCAGCCCGTCGGCCGCGCCAGTTGTCCGCAGGGTATCTGGAAGACCCGGCGGTCCTCGAGCCGCACGGCGGTCAGGTTGCCGCCCCACAGGCAGCCCGAATCCAGCGCCAGCAGCCGGTCGGTCTGCCGGAAACCGAGCGCGGACCAGTGGCCGCAGACGAGGGTGTGGTCGGCGCTTTTGCGGCCCGGCGCGTTGAACCACGGTACGCAATCCGTTGGTCCGCGCTCCGGCGGTCCCTTGGCGCCCGGGGCGCGAAATTCCATGCGGCCGTCGGCGGTGACGAAGCGCATGCGCGTCATCGCATTCACCACCACGCGCAGCCGGTCCCAGCCGGTGAGGTCGTCGCGCCAGCCGTCTGGTTCGGAGCCCCACATGTTGGCCAGGAAATCACGATAGTCGGGCGATAAGAGTGCCGCCGAGGCTTCGTCGGACAGCGCCTGTGCCTGCCTGACATCCCAGGCTGGCAGCAGTCCGGCATGCACCATGGCCATTTCCCCCGCGACATGAAACAGCGGAAGCGAACGCAACCAGGTCAGCAGTTCGTCGCGGTCGGGCGCGGTCAGGATGGGGTTGAGCGTGTCCTCCTTGTTGGCCTTGCCGAAGCCTGCGGCCTGCATGAGCAGGTGCAGGTCGTGATTGCCGAGTACGCTGACCGCCGCGCTGCCCAGTCCCTTGACGAAGCGCAACACTTCCAGCGATTGCGGGCCGCGATTCACCAGGTCGCCGACGAACCACAGTTGGTCCGTCGCGGGCGAAAAATCCAGATAGTCGAGCAGGCGGGCCAGCGGGCTGTAACAGCCCTGCAAATCGCCGATGGCGTAGGTGCTCATGAGTTTAGACTCTCGCCGGGCCGCCCCAAGAGAGGCGACGCCCCCTCCGTGGGGGGCAGCGAGCCGAATTGTCGGCAACTGAGGCGAGCGTGGAGGGCCATTAATTCAGCGCTGTCGGTTGCAGGCCGGCCAGCACGATCAGCGCCACCTGGAGCAGCAGTATCACGATCAGGGGCGAGAGGTCGATACCGCCCAGTGTTGGCAGCAGGCGGCGCACCGGCGCGAGCAGCGGCCGTGCGAGCGCGTCGAACAGGGGCGCGAACGGCGAATGGGGGTTGATCCACGACAGCAGCGCGGCAATGATCACCACGCCCATCAGCAGATAAACGGCCATGCGCAATACGGCGATGAGTGACAGCCAGACTATGGTGAGCAGTGCGTCCGGCGCCAGCCAACCCGTCAGTCCCGCCATCACCCCGAAGTAGATGAGCTGCGCGAGCCAGGCGGCAACCACGCTGGCCAGGTCGATGCCGAACAGGCCGGGGATGACGCGGCGCAACGGCAGGACCGCCCAGTTGGTCAGCGCCGTGATGAACTGGCCGACCGGATTGCGAAACGGCGCGCGCGCCATCTGCAGCAGGGCGCGCGCCAGGAAGGCGATGGTCAGCAGGC
>JAUXNZ010000314.1 GCA_030682595.1 Rhodocyclaceae bacterium
GGTGGTGGCGCGCTGGTAGGAACGCTTGTCGAAGCCAAGAAACACGTCCTTGAACTGGTTCATGCCGGCATTGGTGAACAGCAGGGTCGGATCGTCAAACGGCACCAGCGAACTGGAAGCAACGATCTGGTGACCCTTCGACTCGAAGAACCTGAGGAACTTTTCGCGGATTTCAGCGCTTTTCATGGCGGGGCAGAGTGTCGAGCGTAAAATCGCCATTTTACGCGAAGCGGGCAGCGATAATGTCGGATCAGTCGGATCAAGTCGTCGGACAGACGGCCATTGCGCATGGCGATACGCTGGATTTCCTGTTGCGCCGCATGCGCCACAAGTCCGACTTTCCGGCGCTGTCCGAGTCGGTGTCGGCCATCAACAAGCTGACCAATGCTCAGGGCGAGAGCGTCTCCGCGTTGTCGAACGCCATCCTCAAGGACTATGCACTCACCAACAAGATTTTGCGGCTGGTGAATTCGGCCTATTACCGCCAGGCTGGCGGCGGCAACATCAGCACCGTATCGCGTGCCGTGATCGTGCTGGGTTTCGACACCATTCGCAACATTGCCCTGACGGTGTTGCTGTTCGAGCACCTGGAGGACAAGGCCAACGCGCGCGAGCTGAAGGAGGCCTTTCTGCGCGCCAACCTCGCCGGTCTGGTGGCGAAGGATATCTGCACCAGTCCGCTGCTCGCCCGCCAGGGCGAGGAAGCCTTCATCTGCGCGCTGTTCCACGGCCTCGGGCAATTGCTGGCGCAATACTATTTCCCCGAGGAGGTCGAGGAAATCGGCAAGCGGATGCAGTTGAAAAAAATGTCCGAACAGGCAGCGGCGACATCGGTACTGGGCATTTCGCTCGAAGACCTGGGCATCGGCATCGCCCGCAATTGGGGTTTTCCGCCCACCATCATCCACAGCATGCGATGCCTGCCGCCGGATGAATTGCGCCAGCCGCACACCACCGCGGAGGCGCTGCGCGTTGCCGCCGCCTTTGGCAACGAATTGTGCGACCTGGTGAGCGCCACGTCACCGGAACAGCGGGACAAAGTGCTGAGGAAGATCAGCCAGCGCTTTGGCGCGAGCCTGCAGATCACCGACCGGCAGGTGCTGGCAACCGTGGAGAAATCCGTGACGGAGATGGCGCAGGTTGCCTCGGTGTTGCGGGTAAATATCAGACAAAGCCCGTTCGCCCTTCATGTGGCCGCTTTCGTCCGTGGTGAGCCCGGTGCCGAAAACGGCCTGGCGGCTGCCGCCGTGCCTGATCAATTGGCCGCCACCCTGCTGGGCGAGACGGCGCTGCTCGATGGTCAGGAGGACACCGCGACGGCCGGGATGCCGGATGATACCCAGGCAGTGCTGACGGCCGGCATCCAGGACATCAGCAATTCGCTGGTCGACGACTTTGCGCTCAACGACATTCTGCACATCATTCTCGAGACCATCTACCGGGCGATGGGTTTCAAGCGGGTGCTGCTGGCACTGCGCGATACCAAGTCCGGCCAGATGACCGGCCGTTTCGGTCTGGGGCCGGAGGTGAATGAGCTGGTGCGGCAATTCCGCTTCCCGCTCAGCAGCCAGGTGAACGATGTTTTCCTGCTGGCGACGGGGCGTGGCGTCGATATCATCATCAATGACGTTGACGACCCGAAAATCGCCGACAAGGTGCCCAAGTGGTTTCGCGAGCGCGTTCCTGCCAAGACTTTCGTACTGTTTCCGCTTAACCTCAAGGGCAAGCCGTTGGCGTTGATCTACTGTGACAAAGACAAGGCCGACTCGATCAGCATTCCCGAGAAAGAGCTGATCCTACTGAAGACCCTGCGCAACCAGGCCTTGCTGGCGATCAAGCAGGCGGTCTGATCAGGCGGGTTGTTTCGCCAGGCGGGGCAGGGGGTTCTGGTTGATCGGCAGGTTGATCGCCATCGCCAGCACGCCGAGTCCGATGATGATGCCCCAGACGATGTCATAGCTGCCGGTGCTGTCGAACAGTACGCCGCCGAGCCAGGCGCCGAGGAAGCTGCCGATCTGGTGGCTGAGGAAGACGAAGCCGCCAAGCATCGACAGATAGGCAACACCAAACACCTGCGCGACGATGCCGTTGGTCAATGGTACGGTCGACAGCCAGAGGAATCCCATGGCCATGGCGAACAGATAGGCGGAAGTCGGCGTCAGCGGCGCGGCGAGGAAGGCGATGATGACGATGCTGCGCATCAGGTAAATGCCGGCGAGCAGATGTTTCTTGCTGTGCCGGGCGCCCAGCCAGCCGGCAGTCAAGGTGCCAAAAATATTGAAGAGGCCGATCAGCGCCAGGCAGGTCACGCCGACGTTGGCCGTCAGGCCCTGGTCGGAAAGATAGGCCGGCAGATGCACGCCGATGAACACCACCTGAAAGCCGCAGACGAAATAGCCCAGGGTCAGCAGCTTGAAGCCGTTGTGGGCGAACGCTTCGTGGATGGCTTGCCGGGCCGATTGGAGGTGGCGACCGGCGGCGAGGTCGCGGTGCGGTTCGGCCAGAACGGCGGAGAGGGGCGCCATCAGCGCGGCGATCGCGGCGAGGATCAACAAGGCCTCGAGCCAGCCGAAGCCGCTGATCAACGACTGCGTTACCGGCAACAGGGCGAACTGGCCGAAGGATCCGGCCGCGCCGGCGATGCCGAGCGCCATGCTGCGCTTTTCCGGCGGCGTGATGCGACCGAGCACGCCATAGATGATGCTGAAGGTGGTGCCGGACAGCCCGATGCCGATCAGGATGCCGGCGGAAAAAACGAAGCCGGAACTGCTGGTAGCATAGGCCATGCCGATCAGCCCCAGCACGTAGAGCACGGAGCCGACCACCAGCACCTTGCCTGCGCCGTAGCGGTCGGCGATCAGGCCGGTCAGCGGCTGGGTGATGCCCCACAGCAGATTTTGCATCGCCAGCGCGAAGGCAAAGGTCTCGCGCCCCCAGCCGTGCTCCAGCGTCATCGGTTGCAGGAACAGGCCGAAGCCGTGGCGTACGCCCATCGCCAGCGTCAGCATCAGGCCGCCGCAGATGAGGACGAGGGTGGGGGTTCTCCAGTTCGTTTGCATGTTAAAAGTCGAGGTTTGGAGCGCCGCTGGAAAGTCGGCGCTGGCGGGACGGCGCAAGTTGGCAAGCGCCGCATAATAGCGGCTTTGACAAAACGGATATCCCCGAAATGAACAAGGCTTTTGTGCGCGAAGACGCGTCTGACGCAGACGACGATGGCGATGAACCCGCCGGTGCGGCGTCATTGCCGGCCGGCGCCAAAAATTACCTGACACCGGCCGGGCATGCCGCACTGCGCGCCGAGTTCGAGCAACTGGTGAAAGTGGAGCGGCCGCAACTGGTGCAGGTGGTGTCCTGGGCGGCGAGTAACGGCGACCGGTCGGAGAATGGCGACTACATCTACGGCAAGAAGCGGCTGCGCGAGATCGACCGGCGGTTGCGCTATCTGACCAAGCGGCTCGATAACGCCGAGGTGGTCGACCCGGTGCAACAGACCAATCTCGACCAGGTGTTTTTTGGCGCCACGGTCACGGTGATGCCCCTCGGTTCGGCTGCTGCCGTGGACGTTACCTACCGCATTGTCGGGGTCGATGAAGCCGACCCCGCCACGGGCGCGATCAGCTGGATTTCGCCCCTGGCGCGGGCGCTCTTGAAGGCGCGGGAGGGCGATGTGGTGCGCTTTCCGAGCCCGGCGGGTGTGCGCGAAATCGAGGTGATCGAGATTCGCTACGCTTGAAATCCCCCACATTGCCCCTACTTGCAGCGGACGTATTCTTTATTGGAGCTTTGACGCATGACCACGGACAACCGTCACGAAACCCTGGGTTTTCAGACCGAGGTGAAGCAACTGCTGCAACTGATGATCCACTCCCTCTACAGCAACCGCGAAATTTTTCTGCGCGAGCTGATTTCCAATGCTTCGGACGCCTGCGACAAGTTGCGTTTCGAGTCGTTGCACAACGCGGCGATGATGGAGGGCGGCGAGGAATTCAAGATCCGCATCGGCTACGATAAAGACGCGCGCACGCTGACGATTGCCGACAACGGCGTCGGTATGAATCGTGAGGAAGTCATAGCCAACCTCGGCACCATCGCCAAGTCCGGCACGCGCGAGTTCTTCTCGCAGCTCACCGGTGACCAACAGAAGGACGCCCACCTGATCGGCCAGTTCGGCGTCGGCTTCTATTCCTCGTTCATCGTCGCCGACCAGGTGACGGTACGCACCCGCCGCGCCGGCGAGAATGCCGACCAGGGTGTCGAATGGATTTCTGACGGCGGCGGCGAATTCAGCATCGCCATGATCGACCGTCCCGCGCGCGGCACCGAAATCACCCTGCATCTGCGCGAGGGCCAGGACGACCTGCTGTCGAGCTGGAAACTCAAATCGATCATCCGCAAATATTCCGCTCACATTGTCCAGCCCATCGTGATGAAGGGCGAAAAGTGGGACGCAGAGAAGAAGGTCCAGGTCGAGACCGCGGAGGACGAGACCGTCAATCAGGCTTCAGCGTTGTGGGCCAAGCCGAAGGGCGACATCACCGAGGACGACTACAAGGCCTTCTACAAGCACGTCGGTCACGATTACGACGACCC
>JAUXNZ010000315.1 GCA_030682595.1 Rhodocyclaceae bacterium
GCAGGGCCGCGCGCGCCAGCTGGGCGCTGGCCACCGTGCTCCCAGGCGGGCGGGCATACAGCAG
The DNA here is from genome assembly GCA_030682595.1 of Rhodocyclaceae bacterium. GTDB lineage: Bacteria > Pseudomonadota > Gammaproteobacteria > Burkholderiales > Rhodocyclaceae > Sulfuricystis. Next base: position 65 of record JAUXNZ010000315.1, read on the forward strand.
CAGTTGCACCCAACGTTGCAGTTGGCGCCGCCCCATCAGCACGATGGCCTGGGCAAGGCTGGTGATCTTGCGGTCGGGCGCGAAGGCCGGGGAATTCACCAGTTTCAGCAGGTGGTAGGCCAAATTCGGGTCATGCTTGATCAATTTGCCGATGTCACCCGAGTCGGCATCCGAGGTGACGAGCACCAACAGTTTGAGCAGCAGGCTGCGCGAGGTGGTGTCAGTCTTGGCGGCTGGGGCCGCTGGGGCCGCGGGTTGGTCCCCATGTCCGGCCCGCCAGTGGAATTTACAGAAGCCGGGACAGAGGTCGGTCGTCGGGCCCAGCGCCAGATGCGGGCCGGACAATTTGCGCAGCCAGTCGGCAAAGTCGGGCGGGATGTCCCGCCCCGGACAAGTCACGGCCAGCGCCGTCAGGCCCGAAAACAGCGCCGCGTCCGGTGCCGGAAAACCGGTGGCCATCAGGCCAAGACCGGCATCCTGCAAGACAGCCAGGGCGGCGTGCTGCTCGCTGTTCGTGGCAACTTCGACCGGGAAACGCAAGATCAGGCGCCCCGGCGGCAACAAAGCGCCGACCAGCGCCGGGTCGATCCGCATCGGGTCGACTGCGGCGATGCAGGACACCGTGTCGTCGAGCGATGCGGCAAGCGCGTAATCGCCCAGCACGCGCGTCAGCACGGCACTGTCGAGCGGGTCGGTGCCCTCCAGCATCAGGGCAACCCAGTAATTCCCGGCATCGGCAACCGGCTGCAGGGTAATCAGGGGAAAGCTGCCGGGTGAACTCATGGGTTAACGTGAAATACGAAATTTGACGCCGAGTGGTCCCTTGAGCGCAGCGAACAAATTTTGGCCTCCGCCCCGGGGCTGGGTCTGGGGGTGGGGGGCGTTATTTGCATTTGCGTGTTTCAGGCGCGGGGGCGGGGTTATCGACCATGAGAGATAGTCATACGGAAGATATAGACAAACCGGAAGTGTCGGTCGATCGCATCAGGCGCACCCCGGTCTCGGTGACGATGATGTCGAGCGGAATGTCGTGCGGCTCGGGATGGATGTCGGGCACGATGGCCAACTCGAAGCCGACACCGATGGTCAGCGGGCGGGGAACGCTTACCGCCAGCGTGCGGTCAAAGTAGCCACCGCCGTAGCCCAGCCGGTAGCCGGTCGGGTCGGCGGCAACCAGCGGCAGCAGCACGACAGCGGGAGTCACGCAGTGGGTGGTTTGCGGTACGGGAATGCCGAAGGGGTCTGTCGTCATCGGCGCGTCGGGCGTCCAGGCGCGGAACTCCATGGGCGCGGCGGGTGTGGTGACCATCGGCATGGCGGCTTGCCAGCCGGCACGGATCAGGTCAAGCATCAGCGGCCGACAGTCCACCTCGGCGCGCACCGGCCAGCAAAAGGCGATGACGCCGGGGGCGCGCGGCTTTAGCATTTGGGAGAGGTGGGCAAGAGTGTGAGCACTGGCTAGCGCATGCATCTCTTCCGGCAGGGCCTGCCGGGCGGCTATCTTCTCGCGACGCAAGGCGGCACGAAAAACGGTTGTTTGGGCTGGCTGATCGGCCATGGAGCAAAGAGAACCCTGTGCTAATCTGGAAACGTGTTGAGCATGCCGTCCGTGAGAGTAGTACCACGCTGTGGATTTCGTTCGGGTGATTACGCCGCGATAATCCGCGCCGCGTGTTGCATAACGGCAGACTTGCCGGTTTTTTTAGGTTCAAACGGTATCTTTATGAATAAAAAGCATATCGGACTTCTCTTGCTGACTTGTCTACCGGGATTGTTGCTGCCCCAGACAGGCTTGGCTCAGGTTGCCCATCCCGAGGATGCTGCTTTCCAGGCGGCGCGTGAGGCCTTTGTCAAGGGCGAACGGGCCGGGCTTGCCCGTGCCGTGGCCAAGCTCAAGACCCATCCTTTGGCGCCGTGGGCGAATGCCTTCCAGTTCAGTCAGCAGCTTGAGGACGGCTCGGATGCGGGCGTGGCCGAGTTCATCGAACAGCAAAGCGGTACCTATCTGGCCGAAAAAATGCGCGGCGACTGGCTGAAGTGGCTGATCCGCAAGGAAGACTGGACGGCCGCGCGCACCCAATTCGCGCGTCTGGAGCGGCCGGATGCCGAGGCGAACTGTCGCGGGATCGATGTGCGCCTGCGGCTTGGTGAGGCGGAAGCGGTGGGCGATGCACGCGCGCTGCTCGCTTCAGCGGCCCCGCTGCCCGAACCCTGCCTGCCGCCCCTGAGGCGTCTGGCGGCGGCGGGCGAGCTGCCAGTCGACGGTCTGTGGGAGCGCTTGCGCCACCGTCTGGCGCTGAACAGGCTCAAGGAGGCGCGCACGCTCTCCGGTTGGTTGCCGGCGGGCGAAACCCTGCCATGGGGCACGGTCAATTCCATCGTCGATCATCCGGCCCGTTATCTGGCCAACCTGCCGGAGAAGTTTGCCGAAACGCGGCGCGACCGCGAACTGGCGATGTTTGCGGTGCAGCGCGTTGCGCGCGGCGATGCCCGGGTGGCTGCGGCGCGCTGGCAGG
>JAUXNZ010000328.1 GCA_030682595.1 Rhodocyclaceae bacterium
TGGGAGATCGTGCGCTTTGCCCGCTGGGAGGAAATCGCCCCCGGCACCCGACTGATGAAGGACGGCGAGCCCGGCGACCATTTCTGTTTTGTCCTCGATGGCGAAATCCGCATCACCAAGCAGGACCACGTCCTTGGCGTGTTGGGGCGCGGCGAGGTGATTGGCGAGATTGCCGTGATCGACCGCCGCCATCCGCACCGCGCTGCCGATGTCGTCGCGCAGACTAACGCGCGCATCGTCATCATTCCCGGCCAGTCCTTGCGCCTCGCTTCCGATGCTTGCCGCATGCATTTTTACCGCAGCTTTCTGCTCGTCTTGGCGCAACGCCTGTCGCATACCAACCTGCTGCTGGTCGGGCCCTGATGCAGTTCCCTCCGGCGCTGGCAACGGCCATCGCCAGCACCATCGAGGCTGCGACCGGCCAACCGTTCCATGTCAGCACCGCGCAGCCGGTCGGCGGCGGCTGCATCCATGAGGCCTGGCGACTGGACGACGGCCAGCGCAGCTTTTTCGTCAAGACCGGCACGACCATCGCGGCCACCTCTTTCGACGCCGAAGCCGACGGGCTGAACGCCCTGCGAGCCACCGGCACGGTGCGCGTCCCAAAAGTCGGCGCTGGCGGGACGGCGCTAGCCGGATCCGCCGTGTCGATGGGGACGGCGGCAGTCGACCACGCCTTTCTGATCCTTGAATACCTTGAACTGCGCAGCCTCGATCGCACAGGCGGGGCCGCGCTGGGCGATGCCCTGGCCCGGCTGCATCGTGAAAGCGGTGAAGCGGCCGACGCCACCTACGGCTGGCCGCGCGACAACTTTATCGGCGGCACGCCGCAGTCCAATCAGAGCCAGCGCACCTGGGCCGGGTTTTTCTCCGCCGAGCGCCTGCGGCCGCAGCTTGCGCTGGCCAGCGCGAACGGCATGGAACGGGGCTTACGCGATCAGGGCGAACAAATCGCCGCGCGTCTCTCGGCGCTGTTCCTGGATTACCGTCCGTTGCCCAGCCTGCTGCATGGCGACCTCTGGTCGGGCAATGCCGCTCAACTGGAAGACGGCACGCCGGTCATCTTCGACCCGGCCGTCTATCGCGGCGACCGGGAAGCGGACATCGCCATGGCCGAACTGTTCGGCGGCTTTCCCGAGTCCTTCTACGCCGCCTACCGTGCCGCCTGGCCGCTCGACCCGGGCTATGAAACACGCAAGACGCTCTACAACCTGTATCACGTCCTCAACCATTTCAACCTGTTCGGCGCAGGCTACCTCGGCCAGGCCCGGCGCATGATCGCGCAGCTTAATGCTGAACTGCGCTGAGGCCGTCCAGCTTCTGCTGCAATTCGCCGGCCTGGTACATCTCGGTCATGATGTCGCAACCGCCGATGAATTCGCCCTTGATGTAAAGCACCGGGATCGTCGGCCAGTCGGCGTAATCCTTCAACGCCGGGACCACTTCGTGGTCGGCCAACACATTCACATCGACGAAGCTGACGCCACAGGCCTTCAAAATCTGCGCCGCCTTGGCCGAAAAGCCGCACTGCGGAAACTGCCGGGTGCCCTTCATGTAGAGCACGACAGGGTTTTCGGTCACGGTTTGATGGATTTTCTCTTTGGCATTCATTGTGGGCTCCTTACATTAACGTGAAATACACCATTTGACGCCGAGTGATCCCGTGAGCGCAGCGAACAAACTTTGACCCCCGCCCCGGGGCGGGGGCTGGGGGTGGGGGGCGTCATTTGCTTTTTGCGTATTTCATGCACGGGGGTGGCACCAGCGACCATGAAAGTTAGTTTACGGATTTAGTCGGGAATTCTACCACCGCTGACGCGGACAACGCCAGCCAGGTCGCGGTGCTGTTCGATGTCGGCAAACCCGGCGGCGGCGAGCAAGTCACCCACGGCCGCGGCCTGGTCATAGCCATGCTCGAACAGCAGCCATCCGCCGGGTTTCAGCCAGTGCGGCGCGGTGGCGACGATATGGCGGAGCGCGGCCAGGCCGTCGGCATGATCGGTCAATGCGCCGATCGGCTCGAAGCGCAAATCCCCCTGCGCCAGGTGCGGATCACCAGACGCGACATAGGGCGGGTTGGCGACAATGAGATCGAAGCGCTCCTCGCGCAATCCCGCAAACCAGTCGCTCTCGACCAATTCGACCGGGGCGCTCAGCCGCGCCGCGTTGTCCCGCGCCACGGCGAGCGCGTCTGGAGAAACATCGGCCGCAGTCACCCGCGTCAGCGGCAGTTCCAGTGCCAGCGTCACTGCAATGCAGCCGCTACCGGCGCCCAGGTCGAGAATCCGCGCCGCGCGTTGCGCCGTCCCGCCAGCGCCGACTTTTACGATAGCCAGCTCGACCAGCAATTCAGTCTCGGGACGCGGAATCAGCACGGCGGGGCTCACCGCGAAGTCGCGTCCGTAGAACTCGCGCGTGCCAAGCAGATAGGCCACCGGCTCTCCCGCCGCACGGCGCTCCACCAGCGCGTTGAACGAAGCCAGTTGCAGCGGCGCCAACGCAGCTTCGCGATGGGCTTCCAGCCATGCGGCCGAACGCTTCAAAACCTGCGCGAGCAGCAATCGCGCCTCGGCGGCGGGAATGCGTTGCCGCGCCGCGGCCAGGGCTTCTCCAACAGCACTCATTGCGCCAATTCGGCCAGCATTTCCGCCTGATGCTCGGCATTCAGCCCGGCAATCAACTCGTCGAGATCGCCCGCCATGATTTGCTCGATCTTGTAGAGCGTCAGGTTGATGCGATGGTCGGTCACGCGGCCCTGCGGGAAGTTGTAGGTGCGGATGCGCTCGGAGCGGTCGCCGCTGCCGATCAGGCTCTTGCGCGTGCTGGCGATCTGCTGCTGCTGCGCGCGCACCTGCATGTCCTGCAAGCGCGCGGCCAGCACGCCGAGTGCCTGCGCCTTGTTGCGGTGCTGCGAGCGGTCGTCCTGACACTCGACGACCAATCCCGAGGGCAGATGCGTGATGCGGACCGCCGAATCGGTCTTGTTGATGTGCTGGCCACCAGCGCCCGAGGCGCGGAAGGTGTCGATGCGCAGTTCGGCCGGGTTGATGACGATAGCGTCAAGCGCACCCGCCTCCGGCAGCACCGCCACCGTGCACGCCGAAGTATGGATGCGCCCCTGCGTTTCGGTGGCCGGCACGCGCTGCACGCGATGGCCGCCCGACTCGAACTTGAGCTTGGCGTAGGCGCCGGCGCCCTCGATGCGCGCGATGATCTCGCGGTAGCCGCCTAGGTCTGACTCGCTTTTCGAAATTACCTCGATTTTCCAGCGGTTCTTCTCGGCAAAGCGCGCATACATGCGGAACAGGTCGCCGGCAAACAGGGCGGATTCGTCGCCACCGGTGCCGGCGCGGATTTCGAGAAAGATGCTCTTGTCGTCATTCGGGTCGCGCGGCAACAGGGCGCGTTGCAAATCGCCCTCCAGGCTCGCCATGACGGCCCGCGCGACGGCGGCTTCCTCGCGCGCAAATTCGCGCATCCCGGCATCACTTTCCATGGCGGCAGCGGCAGCCAGGTCGGCCTCGGCCTGGCGGTAGGCGGCGAACAGATCAACCACCGTGGCAATCTCGGCGCGTTCCTGGCTCAGGCGGCGGAAGCTTTCCATGTCGCGCGTCGCCGCCTCGGCGCCCAGCAGGGCATCGAGTTCGGCGAGGCGGTCGGCAAGTTGTTCCAGGCGGTGACGGATACTGGTTTTCATGAATGATCAATAGGCAAAAGCGCACCGCAGGACCGCGGCGCGCAAAAAATCGGCACGCTACTTCTCGGAATTAAGATGCCAGATGCGGGCAATGACCTGCGCAACTTCGTTGCGTTCGGCGCCCTCGGCCAGGTTGAGCGCCTGCGTCGGCGGGTGCAGCAGCTTGTTGGTCAAGCCTTTCGACAGGGCATCGAGCACCTGCACCGGATCGTCGCCACGCTGCAGCAACTTCAGCGCATGTTCCAGTTCGTGGCGACGCGCCCGGTCGGCGGTGTCGCGCAAGGCGCGGATGATCGGCACCGTCTCGCGCGACTCCATCCAGTGGAGGAAATCGTCGACACGGTGGGTGATAATTTCCTCGGCATCGACAATCGCCGCCTGGCGCGACTCCTGGCCTGATTCGACGATCTGCCCCAGGTCATCCAAAGTGTAGAGAAACACGTCGTCGAGTTGCCCAACCTCGGCCTCGATGTCACGCGGCACGGCCAGATCGACCATCACCATCGGCCGATGGCGGCGCGCCTTCAGCGCGCGTTCGACCATCCCCAAACCCAGGATCGGCAGGGCGCTGGCTGTACAGGACACTACGATGTCATAGTCGGCGAGCCGCTCGGCCACTTCATCGAGCCGCAACACGTCGCCGCCAAAGCGCTCGGCAATCGGCCGGGCGCGTTCGGGCGTGCGGTTGGCGATGGTCAGCCGCTTCGGCTTGCCGCCGGAAAAGTGGGCGGCGCACAACTCGATCATCTCGCCGGCGCCGATGAACAAGACGCTTTGATCGGCCAGGCGCTCAAAAATACGTTCGGACAAATGCACGGCGGCCGCGGCCATCGACACGATGTTGGCGCCAATCGCCGTCGTCGAGCGCACCTCCTTCGCCACGGCGAAAGTGCGCTGAAACAGCTTGTTGAGCAGGGTTCCCAGCGTGCCGGCCTCTTCCGCGACACGCGCCGCCTGCTTCATCTGGCCGAGAATCTGCGGCTCGCCCAGCACCATCGAATCGAGCCCGGAAGCGACGCGGAACATGTGGCGCACGGCGTCCTTCTGCGGATGTTGGTACAGGTAAGGATCGATGCGTCGCGCCGACAGCGCGTGATATTCGGCCAGCCAGTGGATGGCGGCGGCCGGCTCGGTCGTGGCGCAGTACAGCTCGGTGCGATTGCAGGTCGACAGAATTGCCGCCTCGCGCACCGGCCGCCCGCGCACCAGATCGTGCAGCGCCTGCGCCAACTGCGCCGGGTCGAACGCTACCTGCTCGCGAATATCGAGCGGGGCGGTATGGTGGTTGATGCCGAGGGCGAAAACCTGCACGGAGCCTGTCTTTAAAAGGAATAACCGCGCTATTAGAGACTAAAAGCCGGGCTGCGGCAACCCGGTCAGGACAATTTTCAAGCACAGAACGGCGGGGGTTTCCGCTACCACCCTGTGCCACGGAAAGCAGCCCTCCGCACGGGGAGCCGCTTGAATTTTGCCAAAACACAATTGACGACGGGGACCGAAGTCCCCGCCGGCTATCTTTGGTTACAAGGCTCTAGCAGCCCCGGCTAGCCGTTTTTAGGCGGCAATAGCGAATTGCTCATCATTGGCAATTATGGATTTGCTTCATTAACGTCGATCGCCTGACGAGTTGCCTGCTCACCTTTGTCCGCCCTGTCGAAACCAGTACATCCCCACCCAAGAGTACGCCCATGCATGCGCTTGGGTGGAGATGAGGGGAGTCGAACCCCTGTCCAGAACGCCTCCAGATTGCCGGAGTTACAACTATGCTTCAATTATGGGGGCATCCATCCCGGTTTGCAAGGGGTTCCCACTGGATACGCTCCCATGCGGTGGCGCGGACATGCACGTTCCATTTCGATTTTCGTTATGGAGCGCAGTAATGTCGAAGCAATACCAATCCTGTGGCCATCCTTTTCGCAGAATGGGTGCGAACCCTGCGTATCGTGCGGGGAGTAGAAATGGGAACACCCAACCATGAAGGGTTGGGTGTTAAATTTTGGTGGAGAGGATGAGGATCGAACTCACGACCTCCGCATTGCGAACGCGGCGCTCTCCCAGCTGAGCTACCCCCAAATGTCGATTGGCATGTATAACAAAACAGTAAAAACACGGCCGGCACGCGCCGACCGTTGA
>JAUXNZ010000116.1 GCA_030682595.1 Rhodocyclaceae bacterium
CCGCTACTGGCAAACGCGCCCGAACAGCGATTACGCGCTGAACCTCGGCATCATCCATGAAGTGCTCAGGACGGAAGTCTACGACAAGGAGTTTGTCGAGAAATTCTGCACCGGTCTTGATGCTCTGCGTGAAGCCGTCAAGGACACCACGCCCGAATGGCAGGAGCAGCATACCGGCATTGCCGCCGCCGAACTGCGCGCCTTCGTCAAGGAAATCGCCGCCGCCGCGCCCAACGTGATCTTTCACCCGGGCTGGATGGTGGCGCGTCACAAGCAGTCCTTCTATGTCAGCCGCACGGCGTTGATTCTCAACGCGCTGTTTGGTTCCGTCGAGGTCAAGGGTGGCATCATCCTGGCCAAGTCGCCGGAAGACGTGGGCCAGAAAAGTCTGAAGAAGCTGGTCGATCGCTCGCCCAAGGTCAAGGAGCCGCGTGTCGATGGCGCGGGGACGACCTTCCCGGCCTGTGACCCCGCCGCCGGCCTGCTGCACCAGATGTTCGCCGCGATCGAAACGCGGCAGCCCTACGGCATCGGCGCGTATTTCGCCTACCGGCACGATCCGCTGACCGGCATGCCTGACCCGGAGGCCTTGCAACGCGTGCTCGACAAGCTGAAACTGCTGGTGGCCATCGACGTGCGTTATTCGGAGACCACCTGGTTTGCCGATGTCATCCTGCCCGAGTCGACCTACCTGGAGCGCGCCAACATCCTTGCCCAGGTCAACGGCCCGAAGCCCGGCTTCAGCATGCGCGATCAGGCCATCGCGCCGCGTTTCGACAGCCGGCCGGCCTGGTGGATTTTCCGCGAGATTCTGCGCCGCATGGGGACGCTGGCGCACGCGGAGGCGCTCGATTTCGAGTCCATCGAGGAGCTGTGGGACTACCAACTCGAAGGCACTGGCGTGACGGTGGCGCAGATGCGCGAAAAGGGCGCGGTCAGCCTCGCCAAGGCGCCCTTCATCCAGACGCGCGACCAGCTCAAGTTCAAGACGCCGTCGGGCAAGATCGAGTTCGAGAGCACAGTGCTGAAAAAGGCCGGCATACCCAGCCTGGCGCCTTATCAGCCGGTGACAGCGCCCACGGGCGAAAACTTCTTCCTGCTGTTTGGCCGCGCGTCGATGATGTCGCACGGGCAGTCGCTCAACACGCCGGTGCTCAACGACATTGCGCCGGAACAGACGCTCTGGATGCATCCCGAGCGGGCCAAGCCGCTCGGCATCAGTGACGGCAGCGAAATCGAGATTGACGGCGGCGGACGCTACCACGCGCTCATGAAGGCCCGCGTCACCCCCTTGATTCACCCCGATGCGGTATTCATGTTGCATGGCTATGGCGCCACCGTGCCGCTGGCCACGCGCGCCTGTGGTTTCGGGGTGGCCGATCAGCGCCTGCAAAATGGCAAGCTATTCGAGTTTGACCCGGTCGGCGGCGGCAACGCCATGACCGAAACGGTTGTCCGGGTGCGTCCGAAAGCCGTCAAGGGAGCAGCTAAGGGAGCAACGAAATGAGCAACTACATCCTGCGCCACGACGAGGCGAATTGCATCGGCTGCCAGGCCTGCGAAGTGCATTGCAAGACCAATAAGGATCTCGGCCCCGGCCCGGCACCGTGCAAGATCATTGCGGTTGGCCCGAACAGCGCCGACCGTCCGCGGATCCGTTTCGTGTTCATGCCCTGTTTCCATTGCGAGGATGCCTGGTGTATCAATGCCTGTCCCACCGGGGCCATGCAGCGGCGCGACAAGGACGGGATTGTGTTTGTCGAGCCCAGTCTCTGTGTCGGTTGCAAGAGCTGCATATCCGCCTGTCCGTGGGGCGCACCGCAATGGGATCCGGTATCACGCAAGGTCGTCAAGTGCGACTATTGCAAGGATCGCATCGATGTCGGACTGCAGCCCGCATGCGTCACCAAGTGCGTCACGGGATGCCTGTCTTTCGGCGTCATCAACGAGCTGCCCGATCCACGGCGCGAGCGTTATGCGCAGCAGATCGCCGCCGAGCCGCCCGCCAATCCTCGTGCATAGCAAGTAACGATCATGAGCGAACTCAATACGCTGCCGGCGTGGCTTGATGCAGGCGCCGTCTCGCCAGCGCCGACTTTGATGGCCCCCCACGCTCGCAACCCCGGCTCGCTGCCCCCCACGGGGGGGCTGACGCCGACTTGGGACGGCCCGGCGTCGGCTTTGCAGGGCGCGCTACCCGGCCTGGCGCGTGCGCAGGGGCTGAACCCGCTGCAGCGTTTGCAGCGCTTGCAGGAAAGTGGCCTGGCCGAATGTGGTTTTGCCGGCGAGCCGCTTTACCAGGCGTGGCGGCAATTCCTGCGCGGCCATGGCGCCTCCGTGCTGGTCGTCGATGCCGCCGGGCTCGATCCCCGCGCCCGTGGCACGGCGGCCGTGCTCGACGGCGCGCCCTGGCGCCTGGCCGAAGGGCTCCTGATCGCCGCCGGTTTGCGCGACACCACCAGGATCGAATTGCTGTTACCCGCCGAATTGACGGGTCAAGAGGCCGGTCTGCTGAATGCCCTGGATACCATCCGTGCACGCGGTTTCCTGGGGGGGCGCCGCATCAAGGTCGAGGTGCGCCGCGACAGCTTGCCAAGTCCCTGGGGCGAGGGCCATGCCACCGACGGCACGCGCCTGATTCACGCGCCGGAAACCTGGTGTCGCGTGGCCTTGATGTTCGCCGAACAGGGTGAAACGGCCACCGATGCGGCGTTGCTGACACTCAGGAGCGGCCTGAACCAACGCGGACTGATCGAGTTGAAGCGCAGCGACATGCTGCGCCGCCTGATCTACGACTGGGGTGGCGGTGTCGAGGTCATGGGGCGCGATGCGGTGCTGGTCTTCGACAACGGCATGGGCGGCTTCCTGCCCCTTTCCGAAGCCGACTTGTCCTGCCAGCCGCTGACGCTGGCCAACGCGGGGATTACTCCCGCGCCGTCCAGCCTGATGGTACTGGCCGAGGGCGTCTGCCTGGTCGAGCAGACCCGGCGCGCGCTGTATCGCTACTGGCAACTGGCTGAACATGAAGCGCCGCCGGTCCGTTCCCTGCTGGCGCGGGCCGCGCGACTGGTGGCCGACATCACCGTCGGTCGCGGCGAACCGCGTCACCTCGTCGAACTCAAGCAGTTGGCGCTTGAACTGGCGACGCAGGGTCTGGCGGCGGCCTGGCCGCTGGGTAGCGCGTTGCGCTATTTCCCGGAACAATGGGAATCCCATGTGCGACGTCCGGTGGGCGACATGAGTTGCCCCGAGAAGCTCTGCCTGGAACGCCGCGCCGCACCCTGTCACAGCACCTGCCCGGCCAACATCGACATTCCCAGCTTCATGGCGCACATCGGCTACGGTGACTATGACAAAGCGATCGAGGTCATTACCCGCGACAATCCACTGCCGCTGACCTGCGGCCTGGTCTGCCCGGCGCCTTGCGAGTCGGCCTGCGTGCGTAACGGCAGCAATGGCGCCGTTTTCATCCGGCCGATGAAGGCCAAGGCCGCCGAAGTCTGTCTCTCGGCGGGCGGCTATCCGAAACCCGCGCTGGCGCCGTCGACCGGCAAGCGTATCGGCATCGTCGGCTCCGGCCCGGCGGGTCTGACCGCCGCTTATTACTTGCGCATTCTCGGCCACGACGTGCAGATCTTCGAGTCGCAGAAACTGGCCGGCGGCATGCTGCGCTATGGTATTCCGGCCTATCGCCTGCCGCCCGAGTTGCTGGACCGGGAAATCGAGCAGATTACCGCGCTGGGTATTCCGATTCACACCAGCGCCAAGGTCGACAGCCTGGACGCGCTGCGCAAGGGCTATGACGCCGTCTTCCTCGGACTGGGCACGCAGCTGTCGCGCTTCATTCCGATCGAGGGCGTGCATCAACCCATCGTGCTGGGCGGGATCGATTTTCTGCGCAATGTCAGAGGCGGCGAGGACGTGCAGGTCGGCCCGCGCGTCGTCGTCATCGGCGGCGGCAACGTTGCCATCGACGTGGCGCTGACCGCGCTGCGCCAGGGCGCCAAGCACGTCGATATGGTGTGTCTGGAAAAACGCCGCGAAATGCCGGCGAGCCACCACGAAATCGAGACGGCCGCGGCCGAGGGCGTCGCTCTGCATCCGGGCTGGGGGCCGGTGCGCATCGAGGAAGATGGCCGGGTCGTCTTCCAGCACTGCGACCGCGTGTTTGATGAAACCGGCCGCTTCAATCCGAAATTCGATGCCGAGCGGATATTGAATCTCGAAGGCGATCAGGTCATTCTCGCCGTGGGCCAGGGTACCGACCTGACCAGTATCGATGGCAGCGGGCTGGAAGTCACCCGTGGCTTCATCGTCACCGATCCGCGCACCTTGATGACAAAGGTCTCCGGCGTCTTCGCCGGCGGCGACGTGGCGCATGGCCCGCGCACCGCCGTCGAGGCGATTCGCTCGGGCAAGATTGCCGCCTATTCCATCGACGCCTGGCTGCGTGGCGAGCCCCTGGGCGTGAGTGTCGGCAAACCGGTGCGCCGCGCCGAGGTGATTCCCCTGCAAGTCGTGGCGCACGAGCGCAGCTACATGCATCGCGCCGAAATGGCCGAGAAGACGGTCGAAGAGCGCTTGGGTCTCGGCAGCTACGTCAAGATCGAACAGGGTCTTACGGATGCGATGGCGCGCAACGAGGCTAGCCGCTGCCTGCGTTGCGATATCTGCATCGGTTGCGGCCTGTGCCAGCTCGCCTGCAGCGAGATGGGCGTGGAAGCGTTGCGCATGGCCGAAACCACGGCCGGCCGGCTGGCTTACTTCGACTTCACGCGGCCGATGGATTTGTGCATTGGCTGCGGCGCCTGCGCGCAGGTCTGCCCGACCGGCGCCATTCGCATCGAGGATGCGGGCGGCGTGCGCCGCACGATCATCACCGGCACGGTGGTGCGCGAGCAGCCGCTGTTGTCCTGCGATCAGTGCGGCGTCCGGATTCAGACGACCGCGCAGCGGCGTTTCGTCAGGCAGCGTTTGCCCGATCACATGGCGGCGCATCTGGGACGGGATCTCTGTCCCGCCTGCGCACGACAACAGGTTGACCGGCCGTGGTTGTCAGGTCGCGAGGAAATCGCCGCGCGATGATCAAACGCCGGATTCATTCAGGAAAGGCTTGCAAATGATTGCAAATTTCATCGCCTGGACTACGCATTTGAATGAAACCAATCACCTGGCTTTCGCCCTCGTCACGGTGGGGGTGATGGCCGGGGTCGGGATCCTTTTCGCCGCGATTACCGAAGTGGTTTTCAAGATGCTGGGAATCAAGTCAGGCAAAGGCGAGCACCAGCATTGAAGCACTCCGACGGGCCGTAGGGAGACAGCGTAATGTTCGACTGGATCGTGTACCTGCCCATTTCGGGCACGGAGATCAACGGCTTCGCCTTGATCCTGCTCGGCTTCACGGTGGGCGTGATCGGCGGCTTCTTTGGCGTCGGCGGCGCTTTCATGGTGACACCCGCGCTGAATGTGTTCGGCTTTCCGATGGCTTACGCCATCGGTACCGACATGGCCCATATCGCCGGCAAATCGATTGTTGCGACGGCGAAGCACGGGAAATTCGGCAACGTGGACGTCAAGCTCGGGTTGTTGATGATCTTGGGAACGGTCATCGGCATTGAGCTGGGGGCGACGCTCATCATGTGGCTGGAGAGAATCGGGCGCATCGGGCCCATTGTCAGGACG
>JAUXNZ010000005.1 GCA_030682595.1 Rhodocyclaceae bacterium
CCACATGCAGCGCATCGCGGTCGGCCTCGGAATACACGGCGACCGTCAGGATGCCCATCTTGCGGGCGGTCTTGATGACGCGGCAGGCGATTTCTCCCCGGTTCGCTATCAGGATCTTTTTAAACATGATTCGCCTCCGGGGAGAAATCGCCTGAGCACGCTTCGCGTGCAATGCAATTTAGCTTCGCTGCTGCGCCGCTACGCGGCTGGTCACCGCGATTGGCAATCATTATTTTCTTGAACATGCTCATTTTTCTCACCTGTGCTCAGAGCGGAATGTTGCCGTGCTTGCGCCACGGGTTTTCGATCTTCTTGTTGCGCAACATGACCAAGGAGCGGCAGATGCGCTTGCGCGTTTCATGCGGCTGGATCACGTCGTCGATGAAGCCACGCGCGCCGGCGACGAAGGGGTTGGCGAACTTGGCCTTGTATTCGGCCTCGCGCGCCGCGACCTTTTCCGGGTCGCCTTTCTCCTCGCGGAAGATGATCTCGACCGCGCCCTTCGGTCCCATCACGGCGATTTCGGCGCTGGGCCAGGCGAAGTTGACGTCGCCGCGCAGATGCTTCGAGGCCATCACGTCATAGGCGCCACCGTAGGCCTTGCGCGTGATCAGCGTCACCTTGGGCACGGTGCACTCGGCGTAGGCGTAGAGCAGTTTGGCGCCGTGCTTGATGATGCCGTTGTATTCCTGCGCGGTGCCCGGCATGAAGCCCGGCACATCGACGAAGGTGACGATCGGAATGCCGAAGGCGTCGCAGAAGCGCACGAAGCGTGCCGCCTTGATCGCCGACTTGATGTCGAGGCAGCCGGCCAGCACCATCGGCTGGTTGGCGACGATGCCCACTGCCTGGCCTTCCATGCGCGCGAAGCCAATGACGATGTTCCCGGCGTGATCCGGCTGCAGCTCGAAAAATTCGCCGTCATCCACCGTCTTGGTGATGAGTTCCTTGATGTCGTAGGGCTTGTTCGGGTTATCCGGCACCAGGGTGTCGAGCGAATAGTCGAGCCGCTCGGCCGGGTCCGGCGTTGGCCGGATCGGCGCTTTCTCCTTGTTGTTGAGCGGTAGATAGTTGAAGAAGCGGCGCAACATCAGCAGTGCCTCGACGTCGTTCTCGAAAGCCAGGTCGGCCACGCCCGAGCGGGTCGTGTGGGTCACGGCGCCACCAAGTTCCTCGGCAGTCACCGCCTCGTGGGTCACCGTCTTCACCACTTCGGGGCCGGTGACGAACATGTAGGAAGTGTCCTTGACCATGAAGATGAAGTCGGTCATCGCTGGCGAATACACCGCGCCGCCGGCGCAGGGGCCCATGATCAGCGAGATCTGCGGGATCACGCCCGAGGCCATGACGTTGCGCTGGAAGACTTCGGCGTAACCGCCCAGCGCCGCCACGCCTTCCTGGATGCGCGCGCCGCCCGAGTCGTTGAGGCCGATCACCGGCGCGCCGACCTGCAGCGCCTTGTCCATGATCTTGCAGATCTTCTCGGCATGGGCCTCGGACAGCGCGCCGCCGAACACCGTGAAGTCCTGCGAAAAGATGAACACCATGCGGCCGTGGATGGTGCCATAGCCGGTGACCACGCCGTCCGACGGCACCTTGTTGGCGGCCATGCCGAAGTCGACGCAGCGGTGTTCCTTGAACATATCCCACTCTTCGAAGGTGCCGTCGTCGAGCAACAGCTCGATGCGCTCGCGCGCGGTCAGCTTGCCCTTTTTGTGCTGGGCGTCGATGCGCTTCTGACCGCCACCGAGGCGGGCCTGTTCGCGCTTGTCGTCCAGTTGCTGGATGATTTCATGCATTGCGTGGTCCTCTCCTGATGCTTAACGAATGAAATACACAATCTGACGCCAGGTAATCCCTTGAGCGCAGCGAACAAACTCCAACCCCCGCCTTAACGAAATACATCGTAGCGTTTGCGCCGGGCCGCCCCAAGCAAACGCGGGACGCGCCGCCAGGCACCAGGCCGCAGGCCGCAGGACAGTCGAAGACTGGTCTCGCGCAGCGAGATGCGGCTTTGCCGCACACAACCCGCACCGCTCGCAAAAGAAGCGCCCCGTGATAAACGAGCGCAGCGAGCCGACAGGAACCCCCCGCGAGGGGGGCGAAGGGGGGCGGGCGTTTTCATGATGCGGGGTGATGTTTCACGCATTATGAAAGTTAGCTCAGGCAGCCAAGCAGTTGCTGCGCGGCGGCGGCGGGCGTCACCGTGCCGCCCTCGACCGCGGTCATCAGTTGCGGCAGGGCCGCGCGTACGGCGGGGTGCGCACGAAAGCGGTTGCGCAAGCCCGCGTCGATCATCTGCCACATCCAGTCCAGCGCCTGGCGTTGGCGCTTGAGCGCCAGCTCGCCGGCCGCCTCCAGCGCCGCCCGATGCGCCTCGATGCACTGCCAGAATTCGGCAATGCCTGTGTTGTGGGTGGCGCTGGCCATAAGTACCGGCGTCTTCCAGTTCGTCGACATGGGCCGCAGCATGGACAGCGCGGCGCGCATCTGCGCCATGGCCGTTTCAGTGGCCAGCGGGTCGATGTCGGCCTTGTTGAAGACGATGATGTCGGCGAGTTCGACGATGCCTTTCTTGATCGCCTGCAGGTCGTCGCCGGCATTGGGCAGTTGCAGCAGCACGAAAACATCGGTCATGCCGGCGACCA
>JAUXNZ010000006.1 GCA_030682595.1 Rhodocyclaceae bacterium
TGGTCGCCGACCGCGAAGCGGTTTTTCACTTCGATTTCCGCCAGGCCATCGGGCCGATAGGCGATCACATCCCCGACGTACAACCGGCTGCCCGTCTGCGATAGACCGCTGAGATAATTCTGGTATTCGCGGTCGGGATGGCGTTCGTAAAAGCCGGCGGTATAGCCGCGATTGGCGAGGCCGGCGAGTTCGCCGACCAGTTCCGGATTGAAGGGCCGGCCGGCGAGGGCATCGTCGATGGCGCGCCGGTAGGCTTGGCAACTGCAGGCAACGTAATAGGCCGACTTGGTGCGTCCCTCGATCTTCAAAGAGTCAATGCCGATCTGCACCAAGCGTTCGACATATTCGATGGCGCGCAGGTCTTTCGAGTTGAGGATGTAGGTGCCATGTTCGTCTTCCTCGATGGGCATCAGCTCGCCGGGACGGGTTTCCTCTTCGATCAGGCGATATTTCCAGCGGCAGGAGTTGGTGCAACTGCCCTGATTCGGATCGCGGTGGTTGAAATACCCGGACAGCAGGCAACGGCCGGAATAGGCGACACACAGCGCGCCGTGCACGAAGACCTCCAACTCGATGTCCGGGCATGCCTGGCGAATTTCGGCGATCTCGTCGAGCGACAATTCGCGGGACAGGATGACGCGCGCCACGCCCAGCGAGCGCCAGAACCTGACCGCTGCGTAGTTCACGGTATTCGCCTGCACCGACAGATGGATCGGTAGGTCCGGCCAGGCTTCGCGGACCATCATCATCAGCCCCGGGTCGGCCATGATCAGCGCATCGGGCTGGAGGGCGATTACCGGCGCCATGTCGGCAAGATAGGTCTTGAGCTTGGCGTTGTGCGGAGAAATGTTGCTGACGACGTAGAACTTGCCGCCCCGGCCACGGACGAGAGCGATGCCCGCCGCAAGATTTTCCAATTTGCCAAATTCGTTGTTGCGCACGCGCAAGGAATAACGCGGTTGCCCGGCGTAGATCGCCGTGGCGCCAAAGTCCAACGCCGTGGCGGCCATTGCCAGGCTGCCGGCGGGGGCGAGAAGTTCGGGAGTGCGCACTCAGCGCTTCCCTTGCAACAGCACGATGACCGCGCCGGCGCCGCCTTCGACGGTGCGCGCCTGGCAGTAAGCGAGTACTTCCTGGCGTTGGGTCAGCCAGCCCAGCACCAGGCGCTTGAGGACCGGAATGCGCCCTGGCGAGCCGTGGCCCTTGCCATGCACGATGCGCACGCAGCGCTGATCGCGGGCGCGGCATTCGGCGAGAAAGATGGCTACCTGCTGGCGCGCCTCGTTGCGGTGCAGACCATGCAGGTCGAGATGATTTTGCACCACCCAGCGCCCGCGCCGCAGGTCCTTGAGCACCATGGGCGCCATGCCCGGTTTGAGGAAGGTCGCTTCGTCGCCGCCTTCGAGGTGCAGATCGAGCAGATCGACATCCGACAACGACTCGGTCAGGGCCGCACGCTCATCCCGTTCGCGTTGGCGCGGAATCGGCAGGGGTGGGGGTGGCTCGTGGTGGATGCGGTCGAAATTCAGCGGCACGGCATCGGCCACCGCCGAGCGAAACAGGTGGCGGGCTTCCTCGTTGGGCTCCCGCCGTGCCATCTCAAACGCCGAGGCTGTCGAGATACTTCTCGGCGTCGAGGGCGGCCTGGCAGCCGGTCGCGGCGGAGGTGACGGCCTGCTTGTAGATGTGGTCCTGCACATCGCCGGCGGCGAACACGCCCGGAATGCTGGTGGCGGTGGCATTGCCATCGCGGCCGCCATGCGTGGCGATGTAGCCGTTTTCCATCGCCAGTTGACCGGCGAAAATGTCGGTGTTCGGCTTGTGGCCGATGGCGATGAAGACGCCCATGAGCTGGATATCCTCGGTCGCGCCGGTCTTGACGTTCTTGACGCGCATGCCGGTGACGCCGGTCTTGTCGCCGAGCACTTCATCGAGCACGCAATCCCATTTGATGGTGACCTTGCCGGCCTTTTCCTTCTCGAACAGCTTGTCCTGCATGATCTTTTCGGCGCGGAATTTGTCGCGGCGATGCACTACCGTTACGTGGCTGGCGATGTTGGCCAGATAGAGTGCCTCTTCCACGGCGGTATTGCCGCCGCCGATGACGGCGATGGGCTGGTTTTTGTAGAAAAAACCGTCGCAGGTGGCGCAGGCCGAGACGCCCTTGCCCGAGAATTTCTCTTCCGAGGGCAGGCCGAGATACTGCGCCGAAGCGCCGGTGGCGATGATCAGCGCGTCGCAGGTGTATTCGCCGGCATCGCCAATCAGCCGCAGCGGCTTTTCGGTCAGCTTGGCGGTGTGGATATGATCGAAGATCATCTCGGTGTTGAAGCGGAGGGCGTGTTTCTCGAAGCGCGCCATCAGTTCGGGCCCCTGCACGCCGTCGGCGTCGGCCGGCCAGTTGTCGACCTCGGTGGTGGTCATCAATTGGCCGCCCTGGGCCATGCCGGTAATCAGCACGGGGTTCAGGTTGGCGCGGGCGGCATAGACGGCTGCGGTGTAGCCGGCGGGGCCGGAGCCGAGAATCAGAAGTTTTGTGTGGCGGGCGGACATCGGGTCATCCTTTTGAAAGTGTGGCGCGAATTATAAAGGGCGTCAGGAGCCGGAATGCTTCCCTGTTTCGGCGATTCATCCGCTCCATGCCGCGCGAAAATCGGCACGTTTCTCATACCGTCCGGAAATCCGCCGATGTCCTACGCTTCACTTTCCATGTCGCAAAGGGGCCATTCCGCCCGACCACTGCCCGAGCGCATTGCCGCGCTGGTGCATGAGGCGCGCTGGCTGGTAGTCGCGGCCCTTGGCCTGTATCTCGCATTGATTCTCTGGGGCTACGACCAAGCCGATCCCGGCTGGTCGCGGGCCGCCGAGGTGGCGGCCATCGCCAATCCGGGCGGGCGCTTTGGCGCCTGGCTGGCCGATCTGCTGCTCTATCTGTTCGGACTTTCCGCCTGGTGGTGGGTGGTGCTGCTCCTGTTGTTGGTGGTGACGGGCTATCACCGCCTCAGCCGCCTGTTCGGCGACGACCGGCGTCCGCTGTTCATCGCCTTGACGGGTTTTGTCGTCCTGCTGGTTGCCAGTTGCGGGCTTGAAGCGATGCGTTTCTGGAGCCTGGCGACGCCCCTGCCGCTGGCCCCCGGCGGCATGCTGGGTTATGAAGTCAGTCGGCTGACCGCGACTTTCCTGGGGTTTACCGGCGGCACCCTGATTTTGTTGATGCTGCTGATGGTGGGTTGGGGGCTGGCGACCGGCCTGTCCTGGCTATGGGCGGCCGAAAAATTTGGCGCCCTGCTCGAAGTGTCCTGGTTTGGCACCATTGCCCTCTGGGATCGCTGGCAGGATCGTCGCTATGGCCGTGTACTGGCCGAGCAGCGCGAAGCCGTGGTGGCCGTCGAGCGCAAGAAGTTCGAAGAGAATCCGCCGCCGCCGGTGCGCATCGAACCGGTGGATCTGGGAATTCCCCTGGCGAAGAAGGCCGAGGTGCGCATCGAGAAAGAGCGTCAGACCCCGCTGTTCTTCGACGCGCCCGGCGAGGCGCTGCCGCCCTTGCATCTGCTCGACGAGGCCCAGCACAGCAACGAGGAACTGCCGAGTGCCGAAACCCTCGAATTCATCTCGCGCCTGATCGAAAGAAAGCTGGCCGATTTCGGTGTGCAGGTACAGGTCACCTCCGCCCACCCCGGGCCGGTCGTCACGCGCTACGAAATCGATCCGGCCGTCGGCGTCAAGGGGGCCACCGTGGTCGGTCTGGCCAAGGATCTGGCCCGGGCGCTGTCGCTGATCAGCATTCGCGTCGTTGAAACCGTGCCGGGCAAGTCCTGCATGGCGCTCGAACTGCCCAACCCGCGCCGGCAGAACGTGCGGCTCTCGGAAATCCTCGGTGCCAAGGTCTATCACGACATGCACTCCCATCTGGCGCTGGCGCTGGGCAAGGATATTGCCGGCCAGCCGGTGGTCACCGATCTCGCCAAGATGCCGCACCTGCTGGTGGCGGGAACCACCGGGTCGGGCAAATCGGTTGGCATCAACGCCATGATCCTCTCGCTGCTCTACAAGTCCGAGCCGAAGGACGTGCGGATGATCCTGGTCGACCCGAAGATGCTGGAATTGTCTGTCTATGAAGGCATTCCTCATCTACTGGCGCCGGTCGTCACCGACATGAACAAGGCTGCCAACGCACTGCACTGGTGCGTGGGCGAGATGGAGCGCCGCTACAAGTTGATGAGCATGCTGGGCGTGCGTAACCTGTCCAGTTTCAACAGCAAGGTGCGCGAGGCCGAAAAGGCCGGCACGCCGATCCCCGATCCACTGGCTTTGCCGGGTGATCCCGAAGCTGGGGTGCCGCCGCTCCAGACCATGCCTTTCATCGTCGTCGTCATCGACGAACTGGCCGACCTGATGATGGTGGTGGGTAAAAAAGTCGAGGAATTGATCGCCCGTCTCGCTCAGAAAGCCCGCGCCTCCGGCATCCACCTGATCCTCGCCACGCAGCGGCCGAGCGTCGATGTCATCACCGGCCTGATCAAGGCCAACATTCCGACGCGCATTTCCTTCCAGGTTTCCAGCAAGATCGATTCGCGTACCATCCTTGACCAGATGGGCGCCGAGGCGCTGCTGGGGCAGGGCGACATGCTTTATCTCGCGCCCGGCACAGGCTTGCCAACCCGCGTGCATGGCGCCTATGTCGCCGACGACGAAGTGCATCGCGTCGTCGAGCACCTGCGCAAGGTTGGCCGTCCGGAATTCATCTCCGACGTGCTGGCGTCACCGCCCAGTGAAACCGCCGAGGCGGGGGTTGATGGTGGTGATGTCGAAGCCGATCCAATGTACGACCAGGCAGTCGAGGTGGTGCTGAAAACGCGCCGCCCGTCGATCTCGCTGGTGCAACGCCACCTGCGCATCGGCTACAACCGCGCCGCGCGCATGATCGAGGCAATGGAGCAGGCCGGCCTCGTCTCGCCGATGAATGGCGCTGGCGGGCGCGAAGTGCTGGTGCCGGAGCAGTCCGAGTAATTCCCCGAAAGTCGGCGCTGGCAGGACGGCGTCGTCGGCCTGCCGCCAATGTGGGGATGGCGCCGCGAATCGGCGATAATGTCGCCATGCGCGCACTCATTCTCTTTTGCGGCCTGATCTTTTCCGCCGCCGCCTCCGCCGCCGGCATCGACCAGCTCAAGGCTTTCTGGGCCAACACCCAGTCGGCGCAAGGCACGTTCGCCCAAAGCGTCGCCACCCAATCGGGCCGCAAACCGCAAAACTCGACCGGGCAGTTTGTCTTTGCCCGGCCGGGCAAGTTGCGCTGGGCCTACGAAAAGCCCTATGCGCTGTTGCTGGTCGCCGATGGCGAAAAGCTCTGGAGCTATGATGCCGACCTGAATCAGGTCACGATCAGCAAAATGGACAAGGCCCTCGGCGCCAGCCCCGCTGCGCTGCTCACCGGCGAGTCGCTCGACAAGCATTTCGTTCTGACGGAAGCCGGCGCTGCCGATGGCCTTGAAATTGTCGATGCCACCCCGAAAGCCAGTGACGGCACGTTTGCCCGGGTGCGCATCGGGCTGCGCGATAACCTGCCGCGACTGATGGAAGTGCGTGATAACTTCGGCCAGACCACCACGCTGCTGTTTACCGAATTTCAGCCGAATCCGCGCCTGGCCAAGGACGCTTTCCGCTTCGTGCCGCCCAAAGGGGCGGACGTGGTGGGCGAATAGCGGACGCGCTTTACCGCGCCCGCGTTCCAGATTAGAAGCCGAACGTCCGCACGCCCGATTTCAGCATGTAGGTCGCGACTTCCGCCGGTTTGGCAACAGCCACGCCCTCGATCAAATCGGCCGGGGTTCGATCGACGTTGGGCAGGAAGAGCGCACAGACTTCGACTGTCGCGCCATTTTTGATCAGGCCCTGCATCATCTGTTTGGGCGTGACATTGCGCGGCTTGAGGGCGGCCGGTTCATAGGTTTTCAGCGCCAACTGGGCGGCCGGGCCGCACAGCAAAATGCGCACGGCGGCTTTCTGCTCGGCCATTTGTGTCGCCAGAACCATTGCAAAACCTTGTGACTGATTGTCGGCGCTCGTCACGCTGACAAAGGTCTCGGTCTGCTGCGCGGTGGCCAGGCCAGACAGTGAAAAGGCAAGCAGTGCGGAGGCGAGGAGCGAGGTACGCTGCATGAGATCAGATCCTTCCTGTGAGTGAGTGGAGTTCATTCATTGACGCGATATGCAAACTTCCTTGCAGCCGGTGGATTTTTTAATCAAGGAATCGGTCAATGTGGCCATAAGCTTGCACAAAGGCATTGTATGGGGTGTTCTCGAACGGGCGTGATTCTTTTTCTACCCGGTTTGCTGCCCCTTCCAAGGGGTGCATGCCTGATTGGGGTCCACGGGGCAGGCATATGCTGCACGGCAATAATTTAAAGCTTATTCTGACTATAAGAAAAAATGACTGGTACTTATAGATGCCACATATTAAAGTCTGGTCACCGACGCGGTGAGCTTGATTGAAGGGCCTGCCGCAGCGCTGTTTTCCACTCCCTCTGGCATTTGCCAGTTTGCCCCCGCCCCTGATCAGGGGCGGGGATTTTTCTGGATTGTGGGCGGCGCACGCGATAAGATAAAAAAGCCGCAGGCTGTCAATTATGGCAAGCCGCAGACACAAAAGAGGAGGGAGCATGCAAGTCGGACGCATCACACTGACGCAGTTCATCAACGAGGAGCAACGGCAGATCGAGGGAGCCACCGGCGATTTCACCGGCCTGCTCAACGACATCGCCATCGCCAGCAAGACCATCGCCAGTGCCATCGGCAAAGGTGCGCTGATGGCCACCGGCAAGGAACTCAACGCGAAACTCGAAGCACTGGCCAACGAGGTCATGTTGCAGGCGGGCATCGCCACCGGCCACCTCGCCGCGATGGCTTCCGAGGATATGCAGGGCATCAGCCACATTCCCGCCGGGCAGCCGCGCGGCAAGTATCTGCTGTGCTTCGACCCCCTGAATGGCTCGGGAAATCTGGACATCAACTTTCAGACCGGCACGATCTTTTCGATTTTTCGGGCACCAGACCCCGCGCGGAAACCCAAAGAGGCGGATTTCCTGCAGCCCGGCACGCAGATGCTGTGCGCGGGCCTCATCCAGTATGGCGCCTCGACCCGCCTGCTCCTTACCACTGGTGTCGGCGTCAACGGCTTCACGCTCGACCGCGAAGTCGGCGAATTCATTTTGACCCACCCCAAGATGAGTATTCCCGTCGAGGCGTCCACCTTCGCCATCAACGCCTCCAACGAGCGCTTCTGGGAACCGCCGGTGCGCCGTTACGTGCAGGAGTGCATGGCCGGCAAGGAAGGCCCCCGGGGCAAGGATTTCGGCATGCGCTGGGTTGCTTCGCTGGTCGCCGAGGCCTATCGCATCCTTACGCGTGGCGGTGTGTTTCTCTATCCGCACGATGAACGGACCCGCGAGCAGGGCGGTCGACTCGGTCTGCTCTACGAAGCCAACCCGATTGCCTTCATCATCGAGCAGGCCGGCGGCGCCGCGATTACCGGCCGCAACCGCATTCTCGACATCAAGCCGAGCGAGCTGCATCAGCGCGCCCCCTTCATCTTCGGTTCGAAGGACGAAGTGGAGCGTCTGCATCACTACCACCACGAATACGTCGAGGGCAAGGACCTGGAAGGTTACGATATGCCGTTGTTCTCCTCGCGCTCCCTGTTTCGCTAGCCGACGCTTACTTCAGCCCATTCCGTCGGCCCTCTTAATCTTTCCTACTTTTTTTTCCGGAGACGTTCATGTCGGTCAAGCATCCAGTCATTGCCATCACCGGCTCATCGGGGGCGGGCACTTCCTCGGTCACCAAATCTTTTCAGCATGTCTTTCGGCGCGAAAAACTCAACGCCGCGATTGTCGAAGGCGATTCCTATCATCGCTACGACCGCAAGGCGATGAAGGAGCAGGCTGCCGCCCAGGCCAAGCTGGGCAACAATCACTTCAGCCACTTCAGCCCCGAAACCAACGTCCTCGATGAACTGGAAAATCTGTTCAAGACCTATGGTGAAACGGGTACCGGCAAGCGCCGTTACTATCTGCACAACGCCGAGGAAGCGGCGCCGTACAAACAGGAGCCGGGCACCTTCACTCCCTGGCAGGACCTGCCGCCCGCCGATCTGTTGTTCTATGAAGGTCTGCATGGCGCGGTCGTCACCGACCAGTTGAATATCGCGCAGTACGCCGACCTGCTGGTGGGGGTGGTGCCGATCATCAACCTCGAATGGGTCCAGAAGCTGGTGCGCGACAAGTCGGCGCGCGGCTATTCGACCGAGGCGGTGGTGGACACCATCATGCGGCGCATGCCGGATTATGTGAATTACATCATTCCGCAGTTTTCGCGCACCCATGTGAACTTCCAGCGCGTGCCGACCGTGGATACCTCGAACCCCTTCATCGCCCAGGACATTCCGACCGCGGACGAAAGTTTTGTCGTGATCCGCTTCGCCAACCCGAAGGGCATCGACTTCCCCTACCTGCTGTCGATGATCCACGATTCCTTCATGTCGCGCCCCAATGTCATCGTCGTGCCGGGCGGCAAAATGGAACTGGCGATGCAGCTGATTTTCACGCCGATGATTCTGCGCCTGATGGAGAACAAGCGGCGCGCCGCGGCACTGTGAGGCGCGTTTTGCGTCGTCGCTCACCCGATACTTGCAACCCCTGAAGCCGGGTTTCGCGGATAATCGCGGATTCCCGAGGAGAAACTATCATGTCTGCCACTTTTAGCGATTTCGAGCCGCCCGTGTTCAATAACCTGACCAGCGCGATCCGCGCCCTGGCCATGGATGCCGTGCAGAAGGCCAATTCCGGCCACCCTGGCGCGCCCATGGGCATGGCCGAGATTGCCGAGGTGCTGTGGAACCACCACATGCGCCATAACCCCAACAACCCGCAATGGGCCAACCGCGACCGCTTCGTGCTGTCGAACGGTCACGGCTCGATGCTGATCTACGCCCTGCTGCACCTCACCGGCTATGACCTCAGCATCGACGACCTCAAGCAGTTTCGCCAGTTGCACAGCAAGACCCCGGGCCACCCCGAGCTCGGCTACACGCCGGGCGTCGAGACCACCACCGGCCCGCTCGGCCAGGGCATCACCAACGCCGTCGGCATGGCGATGGCCGAGAAGCTGCTGGCCAACGAATTCAACAAGCCGGGCCACGAGATCGTCGATCACCGCACCTGGACCTTCCTGGGCGATGGTTGCCTGATGGAAGGCATTTCGCATGAAGCCTGCGCGCTGGCCGGCACCTGGGGCCTGGGCAAGCTGACCGCCTTCTGGGACGACAACGGCATCTCCATCGACGGCCATGTCGAAGGCTGGTTCACCGACGACACCCCCAAGCGTTTCGAAGCCTATGGCTGGCATGTCGTGCCGAACGTCAATGGCCATGATCCGGAGGCCCTGCACGCCGCCATCGAGGCCGCCAAGGCCGTCACCGACAAGCCCTCGCTGAT
Organism: Rhodocyclaceae bacterium; assembly: GCA_030682595.1. Classification (GTDB taxonomy): domain Bacteria; phylum Pseudomonadota; class Gammaproteobacteria; order Burkholderiales; family Rhodocyclaceae; genus Sulfuricystis. Next base: position 9,492 of record JAUXNZ010000006.1, read on the forward strand.
CTGCTGCAAGACGGTGATCGGCGCCGGTTCGCCCAGCAAGCAGGGCACCCATGACGTGCATGGCGCGCCGCTCGGCGATATCGAGATTGCGCTGACCCGCCCGCACATCGGCTGGCACTTCGGCCCCTTCGAGATTCCCCAGGAAGTTTACGAGGCCTGGGATGCCAAGAAAAAGGGCGCCGAATGGGAAGCCGGCTGGAACCAGAAGCTCGAACATTATGCGAAAGCCTTTCCTGCCGAGGCCGCCGAGTTCAAACGCCGCATGGCCAACGAACTGCCCGCCCAGTGGGCCGAGCACGCTGCCAAGGCCATCGAAGGCGCCAACGCCAAGGCCGAGACCGTCGCCACCCGCAAGGCTTCGCAGATCGCCATCAACGCGCTGGCCCCGGCGCTGCCCGAGTTCCTCGGCGGCTCCGCCGACCTGACCGGCTCCAACCTGACCAACTGGACGGGCTGCAAGCATGTCTCCGGCAAGTCTTGTGGCAATTACATCTCCTACGGCGTGCGCGAGTTCGGCATGGCGCACATCATGAACGGCATGGCGCTGCACGGCGGCCTGCTGCCCTTCGGTGGCACCTTCCTGATGTTCTCGGAATACGCCCGCAATGCCCTGCGCATGTCGGCGCTGCTGAAGCAGCGCGTGATCTATGTGTTCACGCACGACTCCATCGGCCTCGGCGAGGACGGCCCGACGCACCAGCCGGTCGAGCAGATCGCCACGTTGCGCCTGATCCCCAACATGGATGTCTGGCGTCCTTGCGATACGGTCGAGACCATGGTGGCCTGGACGGCTGCCGTCGAGAAGGCCACCGGCCCGAGCTCGCTGGCGCTGTCACGCCAGAACTTGCCCTTCGTCGCCCGCGATGCCGCGACCATCCAGAACATCAAGAAGGGCGGCTACGTCGTTTCCGCCGCCAAGAGCGCCGCCAAGGCCATCATCATCGCCACGGGTTCCGAAGTCGAACTGGCACTCAAGGCGCAGGCCGCGCTGGCCCAGGAGAACATCCAGGTCAGCGTGGTGTCGATGCCCAGCACCAACGTTTTTGACCGGCAGAGCGCGGCTTACCAGGACAGTGTGCTGCCCAAGGGGTTGCCGCGCATTGTCGTCGAGGCGGGCGTCACCGGCGGCTGGTGGAAATATGTCGGCGGCGCGGGCACGGTGATCGGCCTCGACCGTTTCGGCGAGTCGGCCCCGGCCGGCGTGCTGTTCAAGGAATTCGGTTTCACGGTGGATAACGTCGTGAAATCAGTCAAGCAATTTGTCTAATCGAAACCAGGAGATTTACTCACATGACCATTAAAGTTGGCATCAACGGCTTCGGCCGTATCGGCCGCATGGCTTTCCGCGCCATCGCCAAGGATTTCCCCGAACTCGAAGTCGTCGGCATCAACGACCTGCTCGAACCCGACTACCTCGCCTACATGCTGAAGTACGACTCCGTGCATGGCCGCTTCAATGGCGACATCGCCGTCGAGGGCAGCAACCTCATCGTCAAGGGCAAGAAGATCCGCCTGACCGCCGAGAAGGACCCGGCCAACCTGAAGTGGAACGAGATCGGCGCCGACATCGTCATCGAGTGCACCGGCTTCTTCCTGACCAAGGACACCTGCCAGAAGCACATCGCCGCCGGCGCCAAGAAAGTCGTGCAGTCGGCTCCCTCCAAGGACGACACCCCGATGTTCGTCTACGGCGTGAACCACGAGAAGTATGCCGGCGAGACCATCGTCTCCGCCGCCTCCTGCACCACCAACTGCCTGGCGCCCGTCGCCAAGGTGCTCAACGACAACTGGGGCATCAAGCGCGGCCTGATGACCACCGTGCATGCCGCCACCGCCACCCAGAAGACCGTCGATGGCCCATCCATGAAGGACTGGCGCGGCGGCCGCGGCATCCTCGAGAACATCATCCCGTCCTCGACCGGCGCCGCCAAGGCGGTCGGCGTGGTGCTGCCGGAACTGAAGGGCAAGCTCACCGGCATGGCCTTCCGCGTCCCGACCTCTGACGTTTCTGTGGTCGACCTCACCGTCGAACTGAACAAGGAAGCCTCCTACAAGGACATCTGCGCCGCCATGAAGGCCGCCTCCGAAGGCGCCATGAAAGGCGTGCTCGGCTACACCGAAGAGAAAGTGGTCTCGACCGACTTCGTCGGCCACACCGCGCCTTCGACCTTCGACGCCGAAGCCGGCATCGCCCTCGACAGCACCTTCGTCAAGGTCGTCGCCTGGTACGACAACGAGTACGGCTACACCTGCAACATGCTGCGCTTCGTCAAGCACGTTGCCAAATGAGCGCCAAATAATAGATTAGCAATCCAAGCGCTGCCCACCCGCAACATGGAGCGGGCAGCGCTTCAGTGGCTGATTTCAACAATTCCAGGAGACAACACATGCCCAAATTCATCCGCATGACCGACCTCGACCTCAAGGGCAAGCGCGTGTACATCCGTGCCGACCTCAACGTGCCGGTCAAGGACGGCAAGGTCACCTCCGATGCCCGCATCAGCGCCTCGATGCCCACCATCGAGCACGCCCTGAAGGCTGGCGCCAGGGTCATGGTGACTTCCCACCTCGGCCGTCCGACCGAAGGCGAATGGAGCGCGGAGGTTTCGCTCAAGCCCGTCGCCGACGTCATGGCCGCCAAACTGGGCAAGCCGGTGCGCCTGATCAAGGACTGGGTCGATGGCGGTTTCGAAGTCGCTGAAGGCGAAGTCGTGCTGCTGGAAAACTGCCGCGTCAACAAGGGCGAGAAGAAGAACGTCGAAGAAACCGCGAAGAAGTACGCTGCGCTGTGCGACATCTTCGTCATGGACGCCTTCGGCACGGCCCACCGCGCTGAGGCCTCCACCTACGGCATCGCCCAATTCGCCCCGGCCGCCTGCGCCGGCAAGCTCGTTACCGAGGAACTCGAAGCCCTCGACAAGGCGCTGGCCAATCCGGCGCGGCCGATGGTCGCCATCGTCGGCGGCTCCAAGGTATCGACCAAGCTGACCGTGCTGGAAGCCCTGTCGGAGAAATGCGAACAACTGGTCGTTGGCGGCGGCATCGCCAACACCTTCCTCAAGGCCTCCGGCAAGAACGTCGGCAAGTCACTGTGCGAGGATGACCTGGTGCCCACCGCCCAGGCCCTGATGAAAAAGATGACGGCGCGCGGCGCCACCATCCCGATCGCCGTCGATGTGGTCTGCGGCAAAAAATTCGATGCCAACGAACCGGCCGTGAGCAAGGATGCCGGCGCCGTCGCCGACGACGACATGATTTTCGACATCGGCCCGAAGTCGGCGCAGGAACTCGTCGACATCATCATGAAGGCCGGCACCGTGGTGTGGAACGGGCCGGTCGGCGTGTTCGAATTCGACCAGTTCGGCGCCGGCACGAAAGCCATCGCCATGGCCATCGCCAACACCAAGGCCTTCACCCTGGCCGGCGGTGGCGACACCATCGCCGCCATCCAGAAGTACGACATCTTCGACAAGGTGTCCTACATCTCCACCGCCGGTGGCGCCTTTCTCGAATATCTGGAAGGCAAGGTCCTGCCCGCCGTCGCCATGCTCGAACAGCGCGCCAAGGGCTAATTTTTGAGTGGGCCGCGACTGCCGCGGCCCATCACTCTATATCCAACTCCAATGCAACGTTCCACCACAAGTGTCGCTACCCTGGGCCCGGCTTCATCGGACCAGGACACGCTTGACCGGCTGGTGTTTGCCGGGATCGACATCGTGCGGCTGAATTTTTCGCACGGCACGATCGACGACCACAAGCGGCGCATTGCCCTGCTGCAGCAGGCCATGCAGACGCACGGCCGCACGGTCGGCATGATGGCCGACCTGCAGGGCCCGAAGATTCGTGTCGGCAAGTTTGCCGGTGGCAAGGTGCTGCTGAAATCCGGCCAGCAGTTCATTCTCGATGCTCAGTGTTCCCTGGGCGATGGCGGGCGGGTTGGCCTCGATTATCCCGAACTGGTCGAGGACGTGGCCGCTGGCGACACGCTCCTGCTCGATGACGGGCGCATCGTCATGGATATCGAGCGCATCGAGGATGAGGAAATTCATTGCATCGTCCGCCATGGCGGCGAACTATCGAACAACAAGGGCATCAACAAACAGGGCGGCGGCCTTTCCGCGCCGGCGCTGACTGCCAAGGACATCGAGGACATCCAGACCGCCGCCGAACTGCAGGTGGATTTTGTCGCCGTGTCCTTTCCGAAATCCGGCGGCGACCTGCGCCTGGCCAGGAAGCTCCTGCACAAGGCAGGCTCCAGCGCCCTGGTGGTCGCCAAGATCGAGCGCGTCGAGGCGATCGAAAATCTCGAAGACATTTTGCATGCCTGTGACGGCGTGATGGTGGCGCGCGGCGATCTGGCCGTCGAAGTCGGCGATGCCGCCGTGCCGGCCCTGCAGAAAAAAATCATCCGCCGCGCCCGCGAACACAACAAGTTCGCCATCACCGCCACGCAGATGATGGAGTCGATGATCAAGAGCCCGATTCCGACGCGCGCCGAGGTGTCGGACGTCGCCAACGCCGTGCTCGACGGCACCGACGCAGTAATGTTGTCGGCCGAAACCGCCGCCGGTGACTATCCGGTCGAGACCGTGCTCGCCATGGCGCGCATTTGTCACGAGGCCGAGAAATCGACCGATGCCGCCGCGCTCGACCGCCATTTTCTTGACCGCGTCTTCACCCGTATCGACCAGTCGGTCGCCATGGCCGCCCTGTTCACCGCGCACCATCTGCAGGTCAAGGCCATCGCCACGCTGACCCAGTCCGGCTCGACCGCCTTGTGGATCTCGCGTCTCGATTGCGGCGTGCCGATCTATGCCATGACTCCGGATATTCGCACCCGTTACAAGGTCAGCGCCTATCGCGGCGTGCACCCCCTGATGATGCGCTATGTCGGGCATGACCGCGAGGAACTCCTGTTCGAAGCGGAAGAGGAATTAATCCGCTCTGGCGCAGTCGAACTTGGCGACCTGATCGTGCTGACCTATGGTGAACCCATCGGCCAGGCGGGCGGCACCAACACGCTGAAACTCGTCAGGGTCGGCGAACACAGACCCACGTACTAACCTTACAGAGAAGAGGAGATTTTCATGCCACTCGTATCGATGCGCCAACTGCTGGACCACGCCGCCGAAAACGGCTACGGCCTCCCCGCGTTCAACGTCAACAACCTCGAACAGATCCAGGCCATCATGGAAGCCGCCGAGGAAACCAACAGCCCGGTGATCATGCAGGGCTCGGCCGGCGCCCGCAAATATGCCGGCGAGGCCTACCTGCGCCACCTCATCGAGGCGGCCATCGAGAGCCATCCCGATATCCCGATCGTCATGCACCAGGATCACGGCGCCAGCCCGGCGGTCTGCATCCAGTCGATGCGTTCCGGCTTCTCCAGCGTGATGATGGATGGCTCCCTGATGGAAGACGCCAAGACGCCTTCCAGTTTCCAGTACAACGTTGACACCACCCGGCATGTCGTCGACATCGCCCACGCCATCGGCGTTTCGGTCGAAGGCGAACTGGGCTGCCTGGGTTCGCTCGAATCCGGCATGGGCGAAAAGGAAGACGGCCACGGCGCCGAAGGCGTGCTGTCGCATGACCAGTTGCTCACCGACCCCACCGAAGCCGCCGAATTCGTCAAGGCGACTCAGGTAGACGCGTTGGCTATCGCGATTGGCACCTCACACGGCGCCTACAAGTTCACCCGTCCGCCCACGGGCGCGGTGCTGCGCATCGACCGCATCAAGGAAATCCACGCGCGTCTGCCCAACACCCACCTGGTGATGCACGGCTCCTCCAGCGTGCCGCAGGACTGGCTGAAGATCATCAACGAGAACGGCGGCGAAATGGGCGCCACCTACGGCGTGCCGGTCGAGGAAATCGTCGAAGGCATCAAGAATGGCGTGCGCAAGGTCAACATCGACACCGACCTGCGCATGGCCTCCACGGGCGCGATTCGCCAGTTCCTCAACAAGGATCGCAAGAACTTCGATCCGCGCAAGTTCCTGATTGAAGCGCGCAAGGCGATGAAGGCAATCTGCAAGGCGCGTTACGAAGCCTTCGGCTGCGCCGGCATGGCCAGCAAGATCAAGCCGATCAGCCTCGAGACCATGTCGCTCCGCTACAAGAAGGGCGAACTGAACGCGATCGTCAAGTAACAGCATTCGCTCCAGCAAAAAGGGCCGCCCATGCAACGTGGGCGGCCCTTTTTGTATTAATCACCCACCTTTACGCGACGGAAGGGTTCAGGCATGGATAGCCGCAAGGCACTCGATGGGCAGGCCATGGCCATCATGGTCGTCCTGTGCCTGATCTGGGGCTTGCAGCAGGTCGTGCTCAAGGCCGCGGCGGCGGACGTCACGCCCCTGATGCAGATTGCCATGCGCACGGGCATCGCGGCTGTGCTGGTCGGCCTGCTCATGGCCCGGCGCGGCGAGCGCATCCGCCTCGCCGACGGCACCTGGCGCCCCGGCCTGCTGGTCGGATTCCTCTTCGCGCTGGAATTCCTGCTCGTCGGCGAAGGCCTGCGCTTCACCTCGGCCTCGCACATGGTAGTGTTTCTCTACACCGCGCCGATCTTCGTCGCCCTCGGCCTGCACTGGAAACTGCCGGCCGAGCGGCTCGCCGCCATCCAGTGGTTCGGCGTCGCGCTCGCCTTCGGCGGCATCGTCATCGCCTTCTTCGGTCGGGGACGGCCGGCCGGCGATCTCGCCGCCATGCTCTGGGGCGACCTCCTCGCGCTCGGGGCGGGCATCGCCTGGGCCGCCACCACGGTCGCCGTGCGGCTCTCCAGCCTCGCCCGCGAGCCGGCCACCAAGACGCTGTTCTACCAGCTTGCCGTGGGCTTCGTCCTGCTCATGCTGGCCGCCATCGCCCTCGGCCAGACCGGCTTCAAGCCCACCCCGCTCGCGTTGGGCAGCCTGCTGTTCCAGGCGCTGGTCGTCTCCTTCGCCAGCTACCTCGCCTGGTTCTGGCTGCTGCGCCAATACCTCGCCTCGCGGCTCGGCGTGTTCTCCTTCCTCACGCCGCTGTTCGGCGTGGCTTTTGGTGTCTGGCTGCTCGATGAGCCATTGGAACCCAGCTTCCTCATCGGCGCGACACTCGTCTGCACCGGCATCATCCTCGTCAGCGGCTACGGCTGGATCAGGAGCCTGTTCGGCGGGGAGCGATGACCGTCCCGTAAAAGTCGGCCCTGGTAGGACGGCGGTTATCCAGCCAGCCAGCTACGCAACCCGCACCTCGTCATCCCCGACCCTTACTACCTGCCCTACGCGGATCTTGCACGCCTTGCGGGTTTCGGGGTGGCCATCGACGCTGACTGCGCCGGCGACGATCATGGCCTTGGCGGCGCCGCCGGAGGGGGCGAGGGCGAGCAGCTTGAGCAGCGTGTGCAGCTCGACGAATTCCTTTTCCAGCCGGAAGGTATGTTGGGTCATTGAAAGTCGGCGCTGGCGGGACGGCGCAAAGGATCCGCCGTGTTGATGGGGACGGCGGTCAGAAGCCGAACAGGCGCGCCAGTTCGGCGCCGGGGGAGGGCGCGCGCATGAAGGCTTCGCCGACGAGGAAGGCATTGACGTGGTGCTGTTTCATCAGCGCCACGTCGGCGGGGGTGAGGATGCCGGATTCGGTGATGACGATGCGGTCGGCCGGGATGCGGGCCAGTTGCGACAGCGTCGTGTCGAGGCTGACCTCGAAAGTGCGCAGGTTGCGGTTGTTGATGCCGATCAGCGGGGTCTTGAGTTGCAGTGCGCGGTCGAGTTCGCCGGCATCGTGGCTTTCGACCAGCACGGCCATGCCGAGCGAGAGGGCGAGGTCTTCGAGTTCGGCCATCTGCGTGTCCGTGAGCGCGGCGACGATCAGCAGGATGGCATCGGCGCCCATCGCGCGGGCTTCATAGACCTGATACGGGTCGATCATGAAGTCCTTGCGTAGCACCGGCAGCGTGCAGGCGGCGCGGGCGGCTTGCAGGTATTCCGTGCTGCCCTGAAAGAACTGGCGGTCGGTGAGCACCGAGAGGCAGGCGGCGCCGTGCTGTGCGTAGTCGGCGGCGATTTCGGCAGGATGGAAGTCGGGGCGGATCACGCCTTTCGACGGGCTGGCCTTCTTGATTTCTGCAATGACCGCCGCGCGTTTCGCCGTGTTACCAGCGCCGACTTTCGCGCGGATCGCGCCAACGAAGTCGCGCGGCTTCGCTTGCGTTTCCGCCGCGGCACGCAGCGCCGCAAGCGGCTGGGCGGCCGATGCGGCGGCAACTTCCTCGCGTTTCACCGCGAGGATCTGGTTCAGGATGTCGCTCACAATGAGTTCGTGACCTTGACGAACTCGTCGAGCTTGGCGAGCGCCTTGCCGCTCTCGATGGTCTGGCGGGCAAGGCGGATGCCCGTGGCGATGTCGGCAGCGAGGTTGGCCGCGTAGAGCGCCGCTCCCGCATTCAGGCAGACGATCTCGAGCGCCGGCCCGGGCTGGTTTTCCAGCACGCCGAGCAATCGGCCCTTCGATTCGGCGGCATCGGCCACCTTGAGGTTGCGCGTGGCGATCATCTGCAGGCCGAAGTCCTCGGGGTGAATTTCGTACTCGCTGATCTTCCCGTCCTTGAGTTCACCGACCAGCGTGGCGGCGCCGAGCGAGATCTCGTCCATGCCGTCCTTGCCATACACCACCAGGACATGCCGGGCGCCGAGCTGCTGCATGACGCGCACCAGAATGCCGACCAGGTCGGGGTGGAACACGCCGAGCAGCGTGTTGGGCGCGCCGGCCGGGTTGGTCAGCGGGCCGAGGATGTTGAAGATGGTGCGCACGCCCATTTCCTTGCGCACCGGCGCGACGTTCTTCATCGCCGGGTGGTGGTTGGGCGCGAACATGAAGCCCATGCCGGTCTGGCGGATGCACGCCGCGACCTGCGGCGCCTGCAGGTTGATCTTCGCACCGAGCGCTTCGAGCACGTCGGCGGCGCCGGACTTGGACGAGACGCTGCGGTTGCCGTGCTTGGCCACCGTCGCGCCGGCCGCCGCGGCGACGAAGGCGGACGCGGTGGAGATGTTGAAGGTGTGGGAGCTGTCGCCGCCGGTGCCGACGATGTCGACGAAGTGTTCGTTGTGCGGCACGTCGACCTTGGTGCACAGTTCGCGCATCACAGTTGCGGCGGCGGCGATCTCGCCGATGGTTTCCTTCTTGACGCGCAGGCCGGTGAGGATGGCCGCGGTCATCACCGGCGAGATCTCGCCGGCCATGATCAGCCGCATCAGGTGCAGCATCTCGTCGTGGAAGATTTCGCGATGTTCGATGGTGCGCTGGAGCGCTTCCTGGGCAGTGATCATCTTATTTTCCTTCGAGGAAGTTCTTCAGCAGGGTGTGGCCATGCTCGGTCATGATGGATTCGGGATGGAACTGCACGCCCTGCACGGCAAATTCCTTATGGCGCACGCCCATGATCTCGCCGTCGTCCGTCCAGGCGGTGATTTCAAGGCAGGCCGGCAGCGTCTCGCGGCGAATGACAAGCGAGTGATAACGCGTGGCGGTGAAGGGATTGGGCAGGTTGGCGAACACGCCGGTGTTGGTGTGATGCACCGCCGACAACTTGCCGTGCATGGGCTTTTGCGCATGGACGATCGCGCCGCCGAAGGCGTAGCCGATGCTCTGATGGCCCAGACAAACGCCGAGGATCGGCAGCTTGCCGGCGAATTCCTTGATCGCGTCAACCGAAATGCCCGCTTCTTTCGGCGAGCACGGGCCGGGCGAGATGACCAGATAATCCGGTCGCATCGCGGCGATTTCCTTGAGCGTGATGGCGTCGTTGCGGAACACCTGAACGTCCTCGCCAAGCTCGCCGAAATATTGCACGAGGTTGTAGGTGAAGGAGTCGTAGTTGTCGATCATCAAGAGAGACATCTTCGGCTCCTTAACCTAAGCGCGTGTCGAGGCCGGCTTCGGCCATTTCGGCGGCGCGCAGTTGCGCCTTGGCCTTGTTCAGCGTTTCCTGCCATTCGCTGTCGGGGTCGGAGTCGGCGACGATGCCGGCGCCCGCCTGCACATAGATGCGGCCGTCCTTGACGACGGCGGTGCGGATGGCGATGGCGAGATCCATGTCGCCGTTGAAGCCGAGATAGCCGACTGATCCCGCGTAAATGCCGCGCTTGGTCGGTTCCAGTTCGTCGATGATTTCCATCGCGCGCACCTTGGGGGCGCCCGAGACCGTGCCGGCGGGGAAGGTGGCGCGCAGCACCGAGACCGGGCCTTCGTCGTCCTTCAGTTCGCCTTCGACGTTGGAGACGATGTGCATGACATGAGAGTAACGCTCGACGGCGTATTGCGCGGTGACCTTGCCGCTGCCGGTCTTGGCGATGCGGCCAACGTCGTTCCTGCCCAGGTCGAGCAGTTGCAGGTGTTCGGCGCGTTCCTTTTCGTCGGCGAGCAATTCCGCCGCCAGCGCTTCATCCTCCGTGACTGTGGCGCCGCGCTTGCGGGTGCCGGCGATGGGGCGCAGGGTGATGCGTTTGCGGTGCTGCTCACCGCTGCCTTCGCCTTCGAGGCGCACGAGGATTTCCGGCGAGGCGCCGACCACCTGAAAATCGCCGAAGTCGAAGAGGAACATGTAGGGCGAGGGGTTGAGCGTGCGCAGGGCGCGGTAGAGCGCCAGCGGGCTGGCGCTGAAGGGCTTGCTCATGCGCTGGCTCAATACCACCTGCATGACGTCGCCATCGATGATGTATTGCTTGGCGCGGCGCACGGCAGCCTTGAAGTCTTCCTCGGGAAATTCAAAAGTCGGCGCTGACGAGACGGCGGCAGTATCGGCGGGCAATTGCACCGGGGCGCGGAGCTTGGCGAGCAGCTCTTTCAGCCGGGCCTGAGCGTGCCGCCAGGCGCCGGGGAAGCCGGGCTCGGCATAGACGACGAGGGTCAGCTTGCCCGACAGGTTGTCGACGATGGCGATTTCTTCCGACAGCAGCAGCAGGATGTCCGGCACGCCGAGCGGATCGGGTTTGGTTACGTTGGCGAGCCTGGGCTCGATGTAACGCACCGTGTCGTAACCGAACACGCCGACCAGACCGCCGCAGAAGCGCGGCAGGCCCGGCAGGTCGGGCACCTTGAAGCGCGCCATGAATTCCGAGATATACGACATCGGATTGGTATGCTCGCGTCGCTCAGCGACACGGTTGCCGGTCAGGAGCAGGATGGTCGAGTCGGTGACGGCGATGCGCGTCGGCGTGGTCAGGCCGATGAAGGAATAGCGGCCAAAACGTTCGCCGCCTTGCACCGATTCGAGAAGGTAGGAATGCGGGCCTTCGGCGAGCTTCAGGTAGATCGACAGGGGGGTGTCGAGGTCGGCGAAGGTTTCGAGGGTAACGGGAATGCGGTTGTAGCCCTCGAGGGCCAACCGGTCAAATTCGGATTCTTTCATGACAACTCCACTACAAAGACTTGAACGAAGGTGCGCTGCTCATAGTGAAACAGGCAGGCGCATTGGCGAGGAAATTCGGCGCCGAAATTCAGTGCCAGGGTCGCCAGGGCCAAGCCTCCGCCGCGCTGGGGCGGACCGGCTGTAGTGTCGTGGAGGAGTTGTTCATGGTTTGTGGATCAGCTCAGTCAATCAAATGCGCGGCCTCAAGAATGGATGCGACTATAGCATCGGCGGCGAGGCCCTGCACGTCCTGGCCTTCGTTGTAGCCGTAGGGCACCAGGAAGACCCGGCAACCCGCCGCGCGCCCGGCCTTGAAGTCATGCACCGAATCGCCGATCAGCAAGGTGTCGGCGGGCGAGACA
>JAUXNZ010000009.1 GCA_030682595.1 Rhodocyclaceae bacterium
CTGCTGGCTCATTTAAGAAACTCGCCGGGCCGCCCCAAGAGTTTCTTGCCCCTTGAGGGGAGAACCGAGCGCAGCGAAGATTTGCGGGGTGGGCTTAATGGGATTTGAGCCCGGCACTTTCGATCATGCGATTGACCTGCCACTGCTGGGCGATCGACAGCGTGTTATTGACAACCCAGTAGAGCACCAGGCCCGACGGGAAAAAGAGGAACATGCCGGTGAACACGATCGGCATCCAGAGCATGATCTTGGCCTGGATCGGATCGGGTGGCGTCGGGTTGAGCTTGGTCTGGATGAACATCGTCGCGCCCATGAGAATGGGCAGGATGTAGAAGGGATCTTTCGCCGTCAGGTCGGTGATCCAGCCCAGCCAGGGCGCGCCGCGCATCTCGACGGTGCCGAGCAACACCCAGTAAAGCGCGATGAAGACGGGAATCTGCACCAGGATGGGCAGGCAGCCGCCGAGCGGATTGACCTTCTCCTTCTTGTAGAGCTCCATCATTTCCTGATTCATGCGCGCCTTGTCGTCGCCGTAGGCTTCTTTCAGCTTGGTCAGCTTGGGCGTCAGCACGCGCATCTTGGCCATGGACTTGTAGCTGGCGGCGGACAGCGGAAAGAACACCACCTTGATCAGCATGGTGAGCAGGATGATCGCCCAGCCCCAGTTGCCGACAAATTTGTACAGCCAAGCCAGCACCCAGAACAGCGGCGCGGCGATCATCGTCAGCCAGCCGTAGTCGACCACCAGGCTTAAGCCCGGAGCGATCTGATCGAGCTTGTCCTGCTCCTGCGGACCGGCGTAGAGCGGCACGCTGAGCTTTTCGCCGGCCAACGGCACAACCACGCCCGCCGCGAACAGTTCGCCGCCGAGTTGGCGCGTGAAGAATTCACGCTCGCCGGCGGCGGGGAGCCAGGCCGAGAAGAAATAGTGCTCGACCAGCGCGACCCAGCCGTTGTCGGACTGGGTCGGATGCTTGTTCTTGCCGCCGAAATCCGTGAAGTCGACCTTCTTGAACTTTTCCTGATCGGTGTAGATGGCCGCGCCGGTAAAGGTCATCATCATGGCGTTGGCGCCCGCGGGCGACTTGTCGTCGCGCGTCAGCTGGAAATAGGCGCTGGCGCCGGCTGGCGGAGCGACGCCCACCAGGGCATGCTCGACGTCGACCAGATAACTGCCGCGCTTGAAGACATAGGTCTTGACGACCTTGCCACCCCCCTCGATGGGGGCTTCGAGCGCCACGCGCACTTCGTTTTCACCCTCTTTCAAGGCCAGCGATTCGGCGGGCAGGCGCCAAACCGATTTGTGATTGGGCAGGCCGACACCAATCAGTCCCGACTGCGCGCTGTAGAAATGCGCCGTGTCGAACAGAATGAAATTTTCTTTCTTGTTTTCCGTCGCATGGTGGTGCAGCAGTTCCAATCGCACCAGATCGCCGCCCTGGGCGGAGATCTCGGCAACCACCAGGTCGGTCTTCACTTTCACGACGGCACCGGGCGCGGCGGCGGGTTCGCCGGTGGCGGGCACGGCGCCCGGCGCGGCGGCAAAAGTCGGCGCTGACGGGACGGCGGCACTGCTGGCCCCGCCGGCTTGGGTCTGGACAGCGCCCTCCTGCTGCGCGGCTGTCGCCGGCTGGGCGGGTTGCCCCTGACGTAGCCAGGCATCCCAAAGCATCATGATCGAAAAGAAGAAAACCAGCAGCAAAATCAGGCGTTGATTGTTCATGGTGAGGGGGCGTCTCGGTGGCGCTTTGGCGTCAGGATGATTGAAATAGGTGCGCCATTCTAAGGCACGGGATCGTGTCCGCCCGGATGCCATGGATTGCATCGGCCGACGCGCCGCAAGGACAGCCAGAGTCCCTTGAGGGGACCATGGCGCTCCAGGGCTTCAATGGCGTAGTGCGAACAGCTCGGATAGAAACGGCAGGAAGGCGGCAACAGCGGGCTGATCACCAGTTGATAACCGCGCACCAGCCAGATCAGCGGCTTGGCCAGAAAGTTTTTCATGGCGTGGTTTTCTGGCACAGTTGATCAAACAATCCAACGATCTCCGCCCGCCAGGCCGCCTGGCTCCGCGGGTTGATCGCCGCGGCACACGCGGCAGCGGAACCCACGGGCCGCGCCAGGCGCAACACCAGGTCGAACGGCGGCAATCCGGCGCGGCGCAAGCGGAACAGTTCGCGCGCCTGGCGCTTGATGGCATTCCGCAGCACGGCTGCGCGCGCCTGTTTTTTGGGAATCACCAGACCGAGGCGGGCGTGAGACCTGTCGTTCGGCCGGTAGTGCAAGGCAAAACATGGGCCGCGCAAAACCTTGCGGGCCGCAAAGACCTCTGAAAATTCCGTAGCTACCCGCAGCCGGAGCTGCCGGTCGAAGCCAAAGTTTTCAGCAGTAACGACGCCGCTGCTCAATCAGGCAATCAAACGGCCAGACGGCGACGCCCCTTGGCGCGACGGGCGTGAATGACGGCGCGGCCGCCACGGGTACGCATGCGGACGAGAAAGCCGTGGGTGCGCTTGCGGCGGACGACGGAGGGCTGATAGGTACGTTTCATGACCGGGGTTCCTTACGAGAAAAGCGCGCGATTACAACCTGTTAGGCACGTCTTTGTCAAGCGGTATTTCAGGCCGCCGCCGCCGAAGCTTGTGGATAACTTTCAGTGAATTCGTTAGAATGCGCCGCTTCGCACAGTCGCACGGTTCCACCGTCGGTAGCGGTTGAAACAGCCGTTGAAAGTGGCCATAACACAATTTTCATAGGTTTAAATGAGTCAATTCTGGACGGACTGCCTGACCCGCTTCGAAAGTGAGTTGCCGGCGCAACAGTTCAACGCGTGGATCAAATCCCTGAGAATGGAGACCGCGCCCGACGTCGGCGATGGCGCGGAACTGCGCCTGCGCCTGATCGCCCCGAACGGTTTTATCCTCAAGTGGGTGCGCGACCGCTATCTCGATCGTGTCGAAACCCTGTCACGCCAGTTTTACAAGGAGCCGGTGACCATCGATCTGGTGCTGGACGATACGGCTGCCCAGTCGTCAGGCACGTCCGGCAACACCTTGACCAATAATTTGCCGACCGGGGTTGATAGCGAAATGACAGCGGCGCTGCCCGCCGTTGTACACCCCGAAGACTCTCCCGGCTACGAGAAGACGCGGCTTAACCCGGAATTCACCTTCGATACCCTGGTCACCGGCCGCTCCAACGACCTGGCGCGCGCCGCCGCCCAGCAGGTCGCGATCAATCCCGGCGCCTCCTACAATCCGCTGTTCATCTACGGCGGCGTCGGCCTGGGCAAGACCCACCTGATTCATGCGCTCGGCAATGAAGTGTTGCGCCACGCCCCAAAAAAGGTAATCCGTTACATCCACGCCGAAGATTATTTTTCCGACGTGGTGCGCGCCTACCAGCAAAAATCCTTCGACGTTTTCAAGCGCACCTACCGCAGCCTCGACGTGCTGCTGATCGACGACATCCAGTTTTTCAACGGCAAGGCGCGCACCCAGGAAGAGTTTTTTTACGCTTTCAACGCGCTGGTCGAGGCCAAAAAACAGATTGTCATCACCTGCGATACCTACCCGAAGGATATTCAAGGGCTTGAAGAACGACTGATTTCCCGCTTCGACTGGGGCCTCACCGTGCAGATCGAGCCGCCCGAACTCGAAATGCGCGTCGCCATCCTCAAGAAAAAGGCCGACAGCGAATCCATCGACCTGCTTGACGATGTCGCCATTCTCATCGCCAAGAATCTGCGTTCCAACGTGCGCGAACTTGAGGGCGCGCTCAAAAAGGTGCTGGCCTTTTCGCGTTTTCACGGCCGGACCATCACGCTCGAACTCGCCAAAGAGGCTCTCAAGGACATCATCGGCGCGCACAACCGCCAGATCACGCTCGAACTCATCCAGAAAACCGTCGCCGACTATTTCAAGATCAAGGTCGCCGACATGTATTCGCAAAAACGCACCCGCGCCATTGCCCGGCCGCGCCAGGTAGCCATGTGGCTCGCCCGCGATCTAACACCCCACAGCCTGCCCGAAATCGGCGATGCCTTTGGCGGCCGCGACCACACCACCGTATTGCACGCCTGCCGCACCATTATCGATCTGCGCAGCAAGGACAACCATCTAAACAACGACTTGCTGGTGCTTTCGCAAACCATAAAAGGCTGATGCCCATCTTTAACAAACCATTGAACAACCCCGGAAAAAAATGTGGATAAGTTTCACTTTTCTTCTGGAAACCCGAGTTATCCACAATCCTCCACAATGGGCAGCCGGGTCGCACAAAGACTTATAAGTAATATAACTAATTGTTTTTAATTTAATTTAACCTGTTACCCACAATAACCCTCGCCCCTCATCATCATCGTAAGGAGTTTTTAAAGATGCTCCTATTTAAAGGACCTCGGGATCAGTTTTTAACGCCATTGCAGGCGGTATGCGGTATTGTCGAAAAACGGCATACCCTGCCCATTCTGTCGAACGTACTGATCGAAAAATCGGGCGAGCGGCTGACCCTGCTGGCAACCGACATCGAGATGCAGATTCGTTCCGTGACGACATCCAGCGGACCGGAAAATGTCGCCATCACGGTGGCGGCGCGCAAGCTGCAGGACATCCTGCGTTCATTGCCTGAAACCGTCGAGGTCAGCCTGACGCTTGACGAACGGCGTCTGCAGCTCAAGGCGGGCAAGAGCCGTTTCAACCTGCAGACCATGCCGGCGGAGGAGTTTCCGCGCATGACCGAATCCACGGGGCAGGCAGCCGTGCTGAAGCTCACGCAGCGGCAGTTCAAGCGCCAGCTGGCCCTGGTGCAATACGCCATGGCCCAGCAGGATATTCGTTACTACCTCAACGGTTTGCTGCTGGTCGCCCAGCAAGGCGAATTAAGGCTGGTCGCCACGGATGGTCATCGGCTGGCGTATGCCAGCGAGGATATCGGCGAGCAAAAAGCCGGTCAGCAGGAACGCATCGAAGTCATCCTGCCCCGGAAGACCGTGCTCGAATTGTCGCGCCAACTGGCCGACAACGACGAAGCGCTGGAGATCTCGCTGGCGGCAACCCAGGCACGCTTCAGCTTCGGTAGCGTGGAATTCGTCAGCAAGCTGATTGATGGCAAGTTTCCCGACTACGAGCGGGTCATCCCCCAGCACCAGAGCAAGGTCATTCCCCTTGACCGCGCCACCTTCCAGCATTCGCTGCAGCGGGCCGCGATTCTTACCAATGAAAAATTCCGCGGCGTGCGCCTGGTGCTCGGACCGGGCAGCTTGAAGATTCTGTCGACCAATGCCGAGAATGAAGAGGCGCGGGAAGAAATTGAAATTGAATATTCAGGCGAAGAGCTCGATGTCGGCTTCAATGTCAATTATCTCCTCGATGTGCTCAACAACGTAAGCAATGAAATCATCGAAATTCGCCTCGCCGACAGCAATTCCAGCGCGCTGCTGATGCTGCCGGGGAATGACCGTTTCAAATATGTCGTAATGCCGATGCGTATTTAAGGCAGCTGACCGGGACTTTGCATGACTGACAATATTTCGCCGCAAAATGACGTGAACGACGGCTACAACGAAGACTCCATCCAGCAACTGGAAGGCTTGGAGGCCGTGCGCAAACGGCCGGGCATGTACATCGGCGATACCTCGGATGGCACTGGCCTGCACCATATGGTTTTCGAGGTCGTCGATAACGCCATCGACGAAGCGCTGGCCGGGCATTGCGACGAGATTGTCATCACCATCCACACCGACAATTCGATTTCGGTCACCGACAACGGCCGCGGTATTCCGGTTGGCGTCAAGTTCGACGACAAGCACGAACCGAAGCGCTCGGCCGCAGAAATCGTCATGTGCGTCCTCCATGCCGGCGGCAAGTTCAACCAGAATTCCTACAAGGTATCGGGCGGCCTGCACGGTGTCGGCGTGTCCTGCGTCAATGCCCTGTCAAAATGGTTGCGCCTGACCGTCCGCCGCGACGGCAAGAAGCACTTCATGGAATTTCATCGTGGTCATGCTGTCGAGCGCATCGTCGAGGTACAAAACGGCGTCGAAGTCTCGCCGCTGAAAGTGCTCGGCGACACTAAAAATCGTGGTACCGAGGTCCATTTCCTCGCCGATGAGGAAATCTTTGGCGCCGGCACCATCGAATTCCACTATGACATCCTCGCCAAGCGTCTGCGTGAGCTGTCCTTCCTCAACAACGGCGTCAAGATCAAGCTGGTCGACCAGCGCAACGCCAAGGAAGAGGACTTTGCCTTCTCCGGCGGCGTCAAGGGCTTTGTCGAATACATCAATCGCAGCAAGACCGTGCTGCATCCCACCGTGTTTTACTCCAACGGTGAATCCCCCCTGCCCGGTGGCGGCGCGATCGGTGTCGAAGTGGCGATGCAGTGGAACGACTCCTATGCCGAGCAGGTATTGTGCTTCACCAACAACATTCCGCAAACCGACGGCGGCACGCACCTCACCGGCCTGCGCCAGGCGATGACCCGCGTCATCAATAAATATATCGAAGAAAACGAGATTGCCAAGAAGGCCAAGGTCGACATCGCCGGCGACGACATGCGCGAAGGGCTTGCCTGTGTGCTCTCGGTGAAGATGCCCGACCCGAAGTTCGCCTCGCAAACCAAGATGAAGCTGGTGTCGTCCGAGGCCATGCCGGCGGTGCAGGAAGTCGTGGCCGCCAAGCTCACGGAATTCCTGCTGGAAAAACCCGGTGATGCCAAAGTCATCACCGGCAAGATCGTCGAGGCGGCGCGTGCCCGCGAAGCGGCCCGCAAGGCCCGCGAAATGACGCGGCGCAAGGGCGTGCTCGACAACATCGGCTTGCCCGGCAAGCTGGCCGACTGCCAGGAAAAAGATCCGGCGCTCTGCGAGTTGTATATCGTCGAGGGCGACTCGGCGGGCGGCTCGGCCAAGCAGGGCCGCGACCGCAAGTTCCAGGCCATTTTGCCGCTGCGCGGCAAGGTGCTCAACGTCGAAAAGGCCCGTCTCGACAAGGTGATTTCATCGGAGCAGATCGTCACCCTGTTGACCGCGCTCGGCTGCGGCTTTGGCAAGGACGATTACAAACCGGAAAAGCTGCGCTATCACCGCATCATCATCATGACCGACGCCGACGTGGACGGCGCGCACATCCGCACGCTGCTGCTGACCTTCTTCTACCGGCAGATGCCCGACCTGGTCGACGGCGGCCACATCTACATCGCCCAGCCGCCGCTCTACAAGATCAAGCACGGCAAGAGTGAGCGCTATATCAAGGACGACAACGAACTCAACCAGTATCTGTTGACCCTGGCGCTCGATGGCGCGGCCCTGACGCCGCGGCGCGATGACCCGGCCATCGCCGGCGCGGCCCTCGAGGAATTGGCGAAGAGCTATCTGACCTCCGAAGCCATCATTCGCCGCCTGGCCGATTTCGTCGATACCAGCGTCCTGCACACCCTGATTACCCGCGATATCGTGCTGGGCCTGGAAGACGCGGCCGCTGCCGAAGCCAGTGCCACCGCGCTGCGGCAGGCCCTGAGCGAGCAGGGCGACGAGCTGGTGGTCAGGACCGTGTATGACGAAAAGTCCGAGGCCTGGCAGTTGCGCCTCGAAAAAATGCGTCATGGCAACTTGCGCGTCACCACCATCGACGCGGATTTTTTGCTCTCCGGCGATTATCTCCAGTTACGCAAGACCGCCCAGCTGCTGACGGGCCTCCTGGGCGCCGACGCCAGCATCCGGCGCGGCGAAAAATCGCAAACGGTGACGAGCTTCGCCGCGGCCATGGCATGGCTCCTGGGAGAAGTCGAACGCAACCTCGGCAAGCAGCGCTACAAGGGTCTCGGCGAGATGAACCCCGAGCAGCTCTGGGAAACCACCATGGACCCAGCCGTGCGCCGCCTGCTCAAGGTACAGATCGATGACGCCATCGCCGCCGACGAGATCTTCACCACGCTGATGGGTGATGTCGTCGAACCGCGTCGCAAGTTCATCGAAGACAATGCCCTCTACGCACGGAATATTGACGTCTGAAGTTGTGTAGGATCCCACGAACATTTAGATTTTTCCCAAATGGTTAGATTTCGTGGGAATTAGTGAACGGCTCCGTCCATTATGGAACCGTTTTTATTTGCAATTCAGCCAGTGCTGCTGTTGGCGTCGGTTCAGTTGAGTAGCCGGTGTCGTGCAGGT
>JAUXNZ010000012.1 GCA_030682595.1 Rhodocyclaceae bacterium
GACGAGGACGCCATGGATCGTCTGGACCGTTTGCAGCCACGGCTGATGTCCTTCCTGCTCGGCGGCCTGCGCGCGCCGCTGCCCAAATTCTAGGAGATCTAAAACATGTTCGATTCCATCGGAATGCTGCTGGGCGTTGGCGCCCTGCTTGTCGTGGTGCTGCTGTTTCTGATTCGGCCGTTGCGCCGGGCTTTGATCACCCGCCCCATTTTTGCCACCTATCGCGCCCTGCTGCCGCAGATGTCGGATACCGAGCGTGAAGCGCTGGCGGCCGGCACCGTCTGGTGGGAAGGCGAGCTGTTTCGTGGCCGGCCGGACTGGCAAAAGCTGCATGCCTATCCGCAGCCGAAACTGACTGCCGCCGAGCAGTCCTTCCTCGACAACGAAGCGGTAACCGCGTGCAGCCTGGTCGACGAGTGGCAGGTGACGCACGAACTTTATGACATGCCCGATGCCGCCTGGCGCTACATCAAGGAGAAGGGTTTTCTCGGCATGATCATTCCCAAGGCTTACGGCGGACTGGAATTTTCCGCCTACGCCCATTCGCAGGTGATCACCCGGCTGTCCACCCGCTCGTCGGCATTGGCCGTGTCGGTGATGGTGCCGAACTCGCTCGGACCGGCCGAACTGCTATTGCATTACGGCACCGCGGAACAGAAAAATCACTATCTGCCGCGCCTCGCCAAGGGGCTCGAAATCCCGGCCTTCGCGCTGACCTCGCCCTGGGCGGGTTCAGACGCCGCATCGATTCCCGACAGCGGCATCGTCTGCAAGGGCATCTGGCAGGGTCAGGAAGTGCTCGGCATGCGCGTCACCTGGGACAAGCGTTACATCACGCTGGCGCCGCTGTGCACCATCCTCGGCTTGGCTTTCCGCCTGTATGACCCGGACGGCCTGCTCGGCGGCAAAAAGGACATCGGCATCACCTGCGCGATCGTGCCTTACGATCATCCCGGCGTGGAGACCGGCCGCCGGCATTTTCCGCTCGACGCGATGTTCACCACCGGCCCGACGCGCGGCAAGGAGGTCTTCATGCCGCTCGATTTCATCATCGGCGGTCCGGCAAATGCCGGGCAGGGCTGGCGCATGCTGATGGAATGCCTGGCGGCGGGCCGCTCGATTTCGCTGCCGGCGTCGCATGTCGGCATGGCGCAGCTGGCAGTGCGGGCCGTCGGCGGCTATGCCCGCGTGCGCAACCAGTTCAAGCTGGCGGTGGGTCGCTTCGAGGGTGTCGAGGAGGCGCTGACGCGCATGGGCGCCTACACCTACCTGATGGACGCCACGCGCAAGATGACGGCCGGCGCGGTCGATCTGGGCGAGAAGCCGTCGGTGGTTTCCGCCATCGCCAAGTATCACGTCACCGAGCGCGCCCGCAAGGTGGTGAATGACGGCATGGACGTCATCGGCGGCAAGGGCATCTGCCTCGGCCCGTCCAACTTCCTCGGTCGCGCCTACCAGCAGACGCCGATCGGCATCACTGTCGAGGGCGCCAATATCCTGACGCGCTCGCTGATCATCTTCGGTCAGGGCGCCATCCGCTGCCATCCCTACCTGCTGCCCGAGATGCAGGCGGCGCAGAATCCAGACCACAACAAGGGGCTCGCCGAATTCGACCAGGCGTTTTTCGGCCACATCGGCTTCACCTTGAAGAATGGCTTTCGCGCGCTGTGGCTGGGTATGACCGGGTCGCACTTCGTCAAGGTGGATGCCGACGTGGCGCCGGCCATGCGCCGTTATTACCAGCAGATCACACGCTTTTCATCGGCCTTCGCCTTCCTCACGGATATCTCGCTGCTGGTGCTGGGTGGCAGCGCCAAACGGCGCGAGAAACTCTCCGGCCGCCTTGGCGACATCCTCGCGCAGATGTATCTGATGTCCTGCACGTTGAAGCGCTTCGAGGACGATGGCCGCCAGCTCGCCGACGCGCCGCTCGCCCACTGGGCGATCTGGGATGCCATGTACCAGGCGCAGCAGGCATTTGACGGCGTCATCGCCAATTTCCCGAACCGTTTCGTCGGCGCCTTCCTGCATCGCAGCATCTTTCCCTGGGGCCATCCGTATGTCTTCCCCTCCGACGATCTGGGCCACGAGGTTGCCAAGGCGTTGATCGGGCCGTCCGCGACGCGCGACCGCCTGACGGCCGAATGCTATCTGCCGGCCACCGAGAACGAGCCGGTCGGCGCCATCGAACTGGCGCTGCTGGCCACGCTGGAAGCCGAGCCGATCGAGGCGAAGATTCGCGAAGCCGAAAAGACCGGCCGTTTCGAAGGCGATCCGCGCGCCAACGTGCGCGACATCGCCATTGTCGCCGCCGAACTGGGCGTCATTTCACCCGCCGAATATGCGGTGATGAAGCGGCGCAATGCGCTGCGCGACATCGTCGTGCGCGTCGACGACTTTCCCTTCGACTTCGACGTGGCGACGGCGAACAAGCCCGCTACGGTGCGGATGGCCGCATGAAAACTCCGATCTATGTCGTCGACGGCGCGCGCACGCCGTTTTTGAAGGCAAAAGCCGGCCCCGGCCCGTTCGCCGCTTCCGACCTGGCGACGCAGGCCGGCCGCACGCTGCTGCTGCGTCAACCCTTTGCCCCGCAAGACCTGGATGAAGTCATCCTCGGCTGTGCCGCGCCCTCGCCGGATGAAACCAACATCGGTCGCCTGGTGGCATTGCGCCTCGGCTGTGGTCATAAGGTGCCGGGCTGGACGGTGATGCGCAACTGCGCTTCCGGCATGCAGGCCATCGACTCCGCCATCGTGAACATCCAGGCCGGCCGTTCCGAACTGGTGCTGGCAGGCGGCGTCGATGCGCTGTCGCGCGCGCCGCTGCTGTATACCGATGCGATGGTGCGCTGGTTCGCCGCCATGATGCAGATGCGGACGTTGGGACAAAAGCTTGGCCATTTCCTGAAACTCAAACCTGCCGCGCTGTTCTCTCCCGTGATCGGGCTGATGAAGGGCCTGACCGATCCGATGGTCGGTCTCCTGATGGGGCAGACGGCGGAAAACCTTGCCTGGAAGTTTGGTATCACGCGCCAGCAGATGGATGAGTTTTCGGTACGCAGCCACCAACGGGCGCTGGCCGGCCGGGTGGCCGGACATTTCGACGAGGTCGTACCGCTGGTGGATGCCAACGGCACGGTTTATGCCGTGGATGACGGCGTGCGCGATGACGCCAGTCTGACCGGCATGGCCAAACCGAAGCCGTTTTTCGACAAGAAGTACGGCAACATCACGGCCGCCAACAGTTCGCAAATCACCGATGGCGCCGCCTGGGTACTGCTCGCCAGCGAGGCAGCCGTCGCCCGCTGGAACCTCAAGCCGCTTGGCCGCATCGTTGA
>JAUXNZ010000019.1 GCA_030682595.1 Rhodocyclaceae bacterium
GGCAATGCGCGTGGCCAGATCTTCCTGGGTTTGCGCCACCGCGCCCGCCATCTCGTTGATGCCGGCGGCAAGTTGCCCCAGTTCGTCCTGACCTGCCCCCGCGACGCGCAAGTTCGTGCGCCCCTGACCGATCCCGGCAACCACGCCGCCGATACTGCCAAGGGTGCGGACCAGGCCACGCGACAGGGCCAGCGCCAGCAGCACGCCAAAGAACAGAATGAGCGTGGAAATGGCCGCTGCCTTGACGAGGTAGTCGCGTAGATCGTCGCGCAGCGCGGCCATGGAAATCTTGATGAGCAAGTGGCCCAGCAGCGGTTGCGGTTGTTTGGCCGGGTCTGAAAAAAGATCAGCCTCGCCATAACTGGCCGAGCGGATGGGCTGGGCATGCCAGTGATCGCGGTGCGGGCGGTCCAGCGGCGGAGCGAAACCGGCATGAACCTCTTCAGGCGACGGCAATTCGTCGATTGGCAAGGTGCTGGCCAGCACCTTGCCCTGCGGATCGAGAAATGCGGCGGCGGCAACATCCGGTTCGGTTAACGCCGAATCCAGCAAGCGTCGCAGCTCGCCGGTATTACCTGAGAACATGCTGAATTCCGCCATCGTCGAAAGCTGGCGGGCCACCGCGAAAAGGCGGCGATGCTGGTCGAGGGTGGACTGCTCGACCTGTGTAGCGACCAGCAGGGTGGACACCAGCAGGACAACCAGGGCGGCGGGCGCCAATGCCGCGAGCAGGATGCGACCACGAATACCGAGCGCTTTCACCGTGGCCCCCACCAACCCGGCAGTCTCGCCGCCGGGCCGCCCCAAGGCGACACGGCACGCGGCGCCAGCCACCAGGCCGCAGGCCGCAGGACAGTCAAAGACTGGTCTCGCGCAGCGAGATGCGGCTTTGCCGCACACAATCCGCGCCGCCGCCACTGCGGAGTCGCTCGTAATATTCGAGCGCAGCGAGCCGCAGTCACCTCCCCGCGAGGGGAGGACGGGAGGAGTGGTTCTTTAATGCAGCCCGGCGATGTAGTCGGCGACAGCACTGATTTCGGCGTCGGTCATCTTGACGGCAATCATCTGCATCATCTTGTTGGGATCATTGGCGCGCTCACCGGTGCGGAAGGTTTTCAGCTGGGCTTCGGTGTATTCGGTAAATTGGCCGGCGATGCGCGGGTACTGAGCGGGCAGTCCGGCCCCGGTCGGACCATGACAGCCGGCGCAGGCCGGCAGGCCCTTGCTGGCATCGCCGGCGCGATACAGTTTCTGGCCCAGTTCAACGGTTGCGCGGTTTTTGGCCTCGCCCCCGGTTTGTTTCTGCGCGGCGAAGTAGGCGGCGAAATCCTTCATCTGCTCTTCGGTAAAGGCCGCGATCATGCCGTTCATGATGGCGCTGACCCGCTCGGGCTTACCCTCCGCGTTAGCCTTGAAGTTCTGCATCTGCTTGAAGAGGTAGGCGGCGTGCTGGCCGGCAAGCTTGGGATTCGCGGAGAGCGGGCTGTTGCCGTCTGGGCCGTGGCAGGCGGCGCAGACTGTCGCGGCAATCGGCTGCCCCCGCGCGGCATCGCCCTGATAGACCGTCGGCTTGGCCGGCGCAGCAGGCTTGTTCGGCTCACTGGCCTGCACGGTGAAGGTCAGGGCAAGGGTGGCTAGCGATAACATCGACCGGGGCAAAAAGCGTAGCGTCCTTGGCATCTTGAAAAGCTCCTCTAAAAACTGCTTGAATGACAATCGCGGTATTGTATACCGGCTTCCCCAAACTCTGCTTACACCCCCCCCACGTTCATGTCATCTTCCTTGTTTCGCCACGCTGTTTTCGAAATTTCCGTCGCTGACCCGCAGGCGCTGGCGCAGGCCGGCGGCGCCGAGATAGCCTTTGCCGGTCGCTCCAATGCCGGCAAATCTTCCGCGATCAATACGCTGGCCGACCATACCCGGCTCGCCTATGTGTCGAAAACGCCGGGGCGCACCCAACTGATCAACCTGTTCCGCCTGAAAAACGGCGCGGCGCTGGTCGATCTGCCCGGTTACGGCTATGCCGATGTCCCCCTGGCCGTGCGCCTGCAATGGCAGGGCTTGCTCGAACATTATCTGACGCGGCGCGCGGCGCTGGTCGGGCTGGTGCTGATCATGGATGCGCGCCGACCGCTGACCGAACTGGACCGCCAGATGATCGGCTGGTTCGCGACCACCGGCAAACCGATCCATTGCCTGCTGACCAAGTCCGACAAGCTGACGCGCCAGGAACAGGCCAAAACCCTCGCTGCAACACGCCGTCTCGCCAGCGCCGACTTTCCGCAAGTGTCGATGACCTTGCAACTGTTTTCGAGCCTGAAGAAAACGGGCATCGAGGAGGCCGAGCAGGTCATCGGCGGCTGGCTGGACCAGAAAGAGAAAGAGCCCTCGGCCAAAGGGGATAAAGCCGAGGGCTCAAATACCTCGGCGAGCGCCAAGGCACCCGCTCAGGGAGGTGGAGCGGGGGACGATTCGTCACCGTCCACTGCATAAGATAGATAATCGACAAGAAAGTTCCAGTATTTTTCAAGCCGCTTTTGAGAGCCAAGACCATGATTATTAAAGGTGTATTTCCAGGTACGCGCATGCGCCGCATGCGCCGTGATGATTTTTCCCGCCGCCTGATGCGCGAATCGGTGCTCTCCGCGGCCGACCTCATTTATCCGGTGTTCGTGCTGGAGGGCAAGAAAAAGGTCGAAACGGTGGCTTCGATGCCGGGTGTTCAGCGCATGACACTCGATCGCCTGCTGCCGGTGGCCGAAAAGGCGTCGAAACTCGGCATCCCGGCGCTCGCCCTGTTCCCGGTCATCGGCGCCGCAAAGAAAAGCGCAGATGCCGCTGAAGCCTGGAACCCTGCCGGCCTGGTGCCGACCGTCGTGGCCAAGCTGAAGAAGGAGTTTCCCGAACTCGGCGTGATTACCGACGTGGCGCTCGACCCCTACACCAGCCACGGCCAGGACGGGCTGATCGATCCGGCCGACCCGACCGGCTACGTGATGAACGACGAGACGCTGGAAGCACTGGCGAAGCAGGCGCTCACTCATGCCGAAGCGGGCGCCGACGTGGTCGCGCCCTCGGACATGATGGACGGGCGGATCGGCGTGATCCGCGCCCGGCTTGACGCCAACAAGCTGATTCACACGCGCATCCTCGCCTATGCGGCCAAGTATGCGTCGAGCTTTTATGGCCCATTCCGCGATGCGGTGGGTTCGGCGGGCAACCTCGGCAAGGGCAACAAATATACCTACCAGATGGATCCGGCGAACTCCGACGAGGCGCTCCGCGAAGTGGCGCTCGACATCAATGAGGGCGCCGACATGGTGATGGTCAAGCCGGGCATGCCTTACCTCGACATCGTGCGGCGCGTGAAGGACGCATTCGGCGTGCCAACCTACGCCTATCAGGTCAGCGGCGAATACGCGATGCTGAAGGCCGCAGCGGCCAACGGCTGGCTGGACCACGATGCGGTGATGATGGAGGCGCTCCTGGCCTTCAAGCGTGCCGGCGCGGATGGCGTCCTGACTTACTTTGCACTCGAAGCGGCGCAGCTGCTACGGCAGCAGTAGCGGTCTTTGCGCCGCCCACAGCGCCAGCGGGTCGTCCTGAAAACCGCTCTTGACGAAACGCTGCAGCCGGCCGAGCAGGTGGCATACCAGCAGGTCGGCATGCGCGGCAACCTCATGCGTCGCGGGCAGCGCGCCTTGCGCCACGGCAATCTTCAAGCCCTGCTTGAGCGAGGCTTCCAGCCTTTCGAACACCTGGTTGATGCGCGCCTGCAGACGCGGATTTTCATGCACGAGCGCATCGCCGACCATGACGCGGGCGAGGCCGCGGTTCTTGCCGGCGAAGCGCAGGGCGGCGGCCAGCATCAACTCGACCTGGCGCAAGCCGTGTTCCTCGGCGGCGGCAATCTGGCCGACCACCGAAAACAAGGCGCTTTCGATGAACTCGATCAACCCCTCGAACATGCGCGCCTTGCTGGGAAAGTGGCGGTAGAGCGCCGCCTCGGAAACGTCCAGCCGGGCTGCCAACGCCGCCGTGGTGATCTTTTCGCCCGCCGGATTTTCCAGCATGGCAGCAATGGTTTGCAGTATCTGCAGCTTGCGGTCGCCGGCTTGGGTCATATTCTCCACCCCTCACGACCTCCCCTCGCGGGGAGGTGACTGTTGTTCGCCGCGACGCGGCTCCGGTGCGTTGACTGCGCCGTCTTTGGGACGGCCCTGCAGACGGCGCTCATTTTGATTTGATCAGCGTGCCGACGCCTTCGTCGGTCAGGATTTCCAGCAGCAGCGCATGTTCGACGCGACCGTCGATGATGTGCACGCTCTTCACGCCGCTCCGCGCCGCATCGACCGCCGAGCCGATCTTCGGCAGCATGCCGCCGGACAGCGTGCCGTCGGCGACCATCGCGTCGATATCCTTGGGCGTGATGCCGGTGAGCAGTTCGCCGGCCTTGTTCAATACGCCCGGGGTGTTGGTCAGCAGCACCAGTTTCTCGGCTTGCAGCACCTCGGCGATCTTGCCGGCGACGACATCGGCGTTGATGTTGTAGGTCTCGCCGCGCGGGCCGACGCCGATCGGCGCAATCACCGGGATGAAATCGCCGCTGTCGAGGAACGCGATCAGCGTCGGATCGATCGCGGTGATCTCGCCCACCGAGCCGATGTCGATCAGTTCCTCGGGGTTGTCCTTGTTGGGCAGCAGCAGTTTCTTGGCACGGATGAAATTGCCGTCCTGGCCAGTGAGGCCGACGGCCTTGCCGCCATGCTGGTTGATGAGGGCGACGATCTCCTTGTTGACCTGGCCGCCGAGCACCATCTCGACGATGTCCATGGTCTCCTCGTCGGTGACGCGCATGCCCTGAATGAACTGGCCCTGCTTGCCGACCCGTTTCAACAGATCCTCGATCTGCGGGCCTCCGCCATGCACGACGACCGGATTCATGCCGACCAGTTTCAGCAGCACCACGTCGCGCGCGAAGCCATCCTTCAGCGCCGGCTCGGTCATGGCGTTGCCGCCGTATTTGATAACGATGGTTTTGTCGAAAAAGCGCTGGATGTAGGGCAGCGCTTCGCCAAGGATCTTGGCCTTGGTGGCGGCGGGCATAGCTGCGGAGGTCATGGCGGTAAAGGAAATAAAAAGACAGCGGCAATTCTACCGCCGCCGTATCGTCGGCGCCGGTTTCGCCGCGGTTTCGTTAAGGGCGGGTTTGTGCTCAAATCCCGCGTTTGCGGATGGCCGCGGGCGCTTGTTGAAACGAAATGAAGATTGCCGTCAGTGAACTCATCGTCAGATTCATGGAGCGTCTCGGGATTGCCCATATTTTCGGCATGCCGGGCGCCCACATCCTGCCGGTCTACGACTGTCTTTACGACTCGAAGATCAAGAGTGTGCTGGTCAAGCACGAGCAGGGCGCGGCCTTCATGGCGAGCGGCCATGCCCGCGTTTCGGGGGGGATTGCCGCCTGCATCACCACCGCCGGCCCCGGCGCCACCAATCTCGTTACCGGCATCGCCAGCGCCTACGCGGACCGGCAGCCGATCCTGATCATCACCGGAGAAACGCCGACCTACATTTTTGGCAAGGGCGGGCTGCAGGAAAGCTCTGGCGAGGGCGGTGCCATCGACCAGACGGCCCTGTTCAAGGGAATTACCCGCTATCACCGGGTCGTCGAACGCACCGATTACCTCGCCCAGGTGCTGAACCAGGCCGCGCGGATTTTGCTTTCTGCCAACGCAGGCCCGGTGCTGCTGAGCTTTCCCTACAACATCCAGAAGGAACTGGTCGAGGACAGCCTGCTGGACGGCATCAACTTCGCGCCCGCGCGCCTGAGCAAATCACCCGCGCCGCTCGACGAATCAGCCGAACTGGCGCGGATGATCGCGGCAGCCCGCCATCCCGTCATCGTCGCCGGCTATGGCGCGCTCCGCTCCGGCGCCCAGCAGGTCGTGGCCGAGCTTAGCGACCGCCTGGGGCTGCCGGTCGCCACCAGCCTCAAGGGCAAGGGCGTCATCGGCGAAGATAACGAACTCTCGCTGGGCTGCCTGGGCGTCACCTCGAATGGCCGGGCCTACCGCTATATCGTCGATCACGCCGACCTGGTGATCTTCCTGGGCGCCGGATTCAACGAGCGCACCAGCCACATGTGGGACGCCAAGCTGCTCGCCGGCAAACAGGTTGCCCAGGTTGACAACGACCCCGCGCAACTCGAAAAGGTGTTCCGCGCCGACCTCGCCATCCACGCCGACATCCGCGCTGTGCTGGACGACCTGCTGGCCCATGTCGATGAAACCGGGGCCGCCAGAAAAACCCTGGGCTGGTGCGCCGGGTACGCGGGGCCCGCGGTCGCGGGTGCTGGCGAACAGCAGTTTCCGCTGATCGAGCATTTCTTTGCCCGGCTCGCCGCAAACTTTGCGACAGACATGCAGATTTTCGACGACAACATCATTTTCGCCCAGCACTTCCTCAAGGTCGCGCCCGGCAACCGCTATTACCCGAATTCGGGCATCTCCTCGCTCGGCCATGCCATTCCGGCCGCCATTGGCGGGCGTTTCGCGTGCAGTGTGCCAACCTTCGCCATTCTGGGCGATGGCGGCTTCCAGATGTGCTGCATGGAACTCATGACCGCCGTGAATTACGCCATCCCCGTCAATGCGGTCGTCCTCAACAACGCCAGCATGGGGCTGATCCGCAAGAATCAGCAGCAACTCTACGGCGGCCGGTTCATCGACTGCGACTTCGTCAATCCCGACTATCAAATGCTGGCGCGCGCGTTTGGCATCAATTACTGGCGCGTCGCGAGCGCGGCCGACGTGGATGCCCTGTTCGCCCGCGCCGACCTCGCCGACTCAATCAACCTCATCGAAATCATGCTGGATAAACATGTCTTCCCAGGTTACCTGTCGGGTCGCTGATCGGATCGCTAATCCGCGTGGCGATGACAGCGCGCTGGCGGAGCAGCGCGCTGTCATCGCCGCCCTCGAAGCGCAACTGTGGACGGGCGGCACGCTCGACGCAGCGCTGCTGCCGTCCTATCAGGCCGCGTTCCGGCGCCTGGAGCAGCTGCGGCGCGCGCCCTGCCACAAGTTCATCATCGTCATCGCCGTGGCGGACCGGCCGCAACATCTGCAGGCCTGCCTCGGCAGCCTGCTCGAACAGTGCCAGGCCTTCGGCTATGGCGGCATGGAGCACGGCGCCTGGCGCAACATCGCCGTGCTGATCGCCGACGACAGCCGCAAAGCCAGCAGCATCGCCTGGCACGGCGAACTGGCGCGTTACTTCACCCGCCAGGGCCTGGTCACCCACCACTGCGGCCCGGACGAACAGCTTGAGCTGCTGCAGTCAACACCCGCGGCGGAACTGGCGCGGATTCTTGGCGCGGGCGCGCCGGATGCCGAAGGCAATTTCGGCCACAAGGGCCAGGCCGTCATGCGCAACATCGCCCACCTCAAACTCAAGGAGATGGCCGCCCGGGAAGCGGGTCAGCCACTGCTGTTCTATTCCGTCGACAGCGACCAGGAGTTCAAGGTGAAGGTCGCCACGTCACAAGGCGACAAGGAAGTCTGCGCCGTCAATTTCTTTCATTACCTGGACGAGATTTTCAGCCGCACCGATGCGGAGGTGCTGACCGGCAAGGTGGTGGGCGACCCGCCCGTCTCGCCCGCCGTCATGGCCGGCAATTTTCTCGCAGACGTCACCGCCTTCCTGCAGCAAATGGCGGAAAGCAGCCCGGATGACGCCTGCCGCCATCATCTGGCCGACACCCACGCGGAAGGCGAGGCGGCCTATCACGACATGGCCGACCTGTTCGGCTTTCGGGCGGCGGCGACGGCCTACCGCTACCACTGCACGCTGACCGGCACGCACGCCGAGGCCGACTGCTTCGCGCACTTCGCGAACCGCCTGGGCAGTTTTTTTTACGGCGAGCACCCGACCCGCGTTTCCCATTATGTGTATTCCGGCGCGCCTGACACCGTGCAGCCGGCGCGCACCGTGTATGTTGGCAATTATGTGTTTCGGCCCAGCGGACTGCGGTACTTCATCCCCTTTGCCACGCTGCGCCTGCGCATGTCCGGCCCGACGCTGGGGCGGATCGTCAAGGCGGAAATCGGCGCGCGCTTCGTCTCCGCCAACCTGCCGATGCTGCACAAACGCACGGTGCACAGCACCGGCCAGGCGGAATTCCGGCCCGGCGTGCAGGCCACGGCCGGCGCCATCGACCTCCACGATGAATTCGAACGTCAGTTTCATGGCGATGTGATGCTGTTTGCCATCGAACGTCTGACCGCCGCCGGCTTCCCGCTGCAGGCGCCCACGCCCGCCGTGATCGCCGCGACCCTGGATGCGGTGCGCGCGGAAATGCAAAAGAAATACAACGCGCAGCACGCGGACATCCTCGCCAAGCTCGGCCGCCTGCGAACCCTGCTGCACGATCCGGCCCACTGGTGGAACCGGGATGCCGCTCAGGCCGCGACCGTGGAGGCCTGCCAGGTTTTTGTTGCCAACGCGACCCGCAACTTCGGTGAAAACTCGCCCTGTTACGCGCGTATCAACGCGCCGGAAAGCTGGGAAAAATGGCGTTCCGGCCTGCTCGCAGCCATTGTCGGCTATCCGGCGGACAGCGCGGCGTGGCGGGCGATGTTGGCATAATGCCGGGGTTGCGTCACCGACTGCGCCACTGGCTGCATCGGCGCCTGCGCCCCGGCCGCTTTGCCCTGCTCGACGCGCTGCTGCATACCCAGTCCCTGAGTCGCCGGGAGGTGCTGCACAAGCAGCAGCAGGACCTGACGGCCATCCTCGCCCACGCCAGGCAGCACACGGCGTACTACGCCGACCGGCTGGGCGGCGCATCCATCGACGCGCTGCCGATCCTCACCAAGGAGGACATTCGCCAGCACCTTCCCGATCTGCTGGTCAATAGCGCAGACCGCAGCCAGGTCAAGCTCGGCCACACCGGCGGGTCGACCGGCCAGCCGCTGGCCTTCTGGTATGACGACGCCAAGCACGAGCTGATGCGCGCCGGCATGTGTCGCAGCTACATGATGTCGGGCTGGCGGCCCGGCGAGAAAATTCTCAACTTCTGGGGCGCCCGCCAGGACACCCAGATCGGCGGGGTGTTCAACGCGGGCTGGACCGATTTCATCGCCGCCGAAAAAACCATCGCCGCCTTTGCATACACCGAGCGGCAAATGCACGCCTGGGCGACAATTGTCCGCACCTACCAGCCCTTACTGCTGCAGGGCTATGCCTCGGTGCTGGCTGAGTTCGCCCGCTTTTGCCTGGCCACCCGGCAAGCGCTGCCCAAGACCTTGCGCGGCGTCTATTCGACCGCGGAAGTGCTTGGTGCGGAACAGCGCGCACTCATCGAGCAGGCCTTTGGCTGCAAGGTGTTCAACCAGTACGGCTGCCGCGAGATCCCCAACATCGCCTGCGAATGCCGCCATGGCCGCATGCACGTATTTACCGACATGGTCTATCTCGAGACGCTGGATGACGAACGGCTGATCGTCACCTCGCTGACCAACCGGCTGATGCCCTTCATCCGCTACGACCTCGGCGATTCGGCGCAACTGCTCGATGACACCTGCGCTTGCGGCTCGCCTTTCCCGCTGCTCGCCATGGGCCTGTGCCGCCACAACGACATCATCCGCACGGCGCGCGGCAAAATCATTCATCCGTCCTACTTCAGCCGGCTGCTCGCCCACCTGCCGCAGATCAGGCAGTTCCAGTGCATCCAGAGCGCACCCGACCAGCTCACGCTGAACCTGGTAATTGCGGGAGAACTGCCCGCCGACATTGCCGCCACCCTGCGGGCGAGGATCGCCAGCGATCTCGATCCGCAAATGAACTTCGCGCTCAACACGGTCGATGAAATCCCCCGCACGGCCTCGGGAAAGCACCGTTACGTGATCAATGCCAGCCACTGAAAGTCGGCGCTGGCGGGACGGCATTGCGGAAGAGCGCATTTGCCCCCGCTGCCGCGCGCGCTTCGTTTGCGGCATGGCGGCTGGCCATGAAAAATGCTGGTGTGCGGATTTGCCGCCGCTGTCGATCGATCCCGCCGTGCCGGGATGTTTCTGCCCGGACTGTCTGCAGGCGCTTAGCGCTCTCCAGCCAGGCCAAGCATCAAAATAGCGTCGCGGTTGGTCCAGGAAAAGCAGGCGGCGGCGGCGGTCCGCCAGGGCAGCCAGCGCTGGGCGCGGTGCTCGTCGGCATGACGGGTGACGGGAGTGTCCAGCGACACGCAGAGACTGTAGAGATGCTCCACGTTGTGGGTGACGCCCGCCGGATAGCGGTCGCGCCACTCCGCGAATATTTCAAAGCGGCTGGAGAGGCGCCAGTCGCATGGATCGCTGGCAACACAGACGATGCCGGTTTCCTCGGCAACCTCTCGTGCGGCCGTGGCGCGCAGACTTTCATTGCCTTCCCGCG
This sequence comes from Rhodocyclaceae bacterium, assembly GCA_030682595.1. Lineage (GTDB taxonomy): Bacteria > Pseudomonadota > Gammaproteobacteria > Burkholderiales > Rhodocyclaceae > Sulfuricystis. The sequence continues at coordinate 10,432 of JAUXNZ010000019.1, forward strand.
AGCCGGTCACCGACTGCCAGTAACCCGGATGCGCCGCCCGTTCGAGCAGGAGGATGTTCAGTTGGGGGTCGTGGATGACGACCAGCACGGAAACGGGTTGCTTCGTGCCGGGCACGGTGTTAGCCGATATCCGACAGCCAGTTGATGCCGTCGGCCTGCATGTCGACGAAACACCAGAACGGGATGCCCTGCTCGCGCCATTCGTTGGCGGCGGCTTCGAAGACCTGCAGGGTCTGCACGAAGTCGCTCTCGGCACGGCCATGGATGCCGTCGCAGTGTTCGAGGATTACCACATAACCTTCGGCGCTCTGCCAGCCGAGGTCGGCGAGGCAATCGAGCAGGGCGTCCCAGTTGCGGCCATACCATTCGGGAAACGCCATGGCGTCGCCTATGGCTTGCAGCAACGCGGCCTTGTCGCTCACGCCGGCCAGATCGACACGAAACACCGCGAAATTGTTTTGCGCGGCAGCATCGATCAGCCCGGCCTCGCCATCGCCCGGCATGTGATAGACGCCGGCATGTTCGGTGCGCGTCAAGATATCTGCATAGTTCATGGGACGATTTTCCTGAAGCTCTGGTAGTGGTCAGCGGTGTAGTAGCAGGTCGGCGGCGGGGCGCTGCCGCAGACAATGCGGCGCGCGCCGCGGTGCCGCACGCCGGGCGTGCTCACCGTGTATTCACGATAAAAGCCGTGTGGCGCGCGCGGCAGCAGCTTTTCGCGATTCTGAAAAACGACGCCGTCGCGCTGGTGCGGGAAGGGTCCACCCTGCGCGATGAGACGCAAGGTGTCATGCGCCTCGCGGGGCAGCTCGGCGCGCGCAATGTCCTGCGCCTGCGCCAGCCCGAACAGGCCAGCGAGAAACAGGGCAAGGAAAAAGCGCACGGCTTACTCTTTGCCGACTTCGACCTGCGTCTCGACCTTCTGCCGCAAGCGGATGTGCAGCTCGCGCAACTGCTTCTCGTCCACGTCGGAGGGCGCATTGGTCAGCAGGCACTGGGCGCGCTGGGTCTTCGGAAAGGCGATGACGTCGCGGATCGATTCGGCACCGGTCATCATGGTGACGATGCGGTCGAGACCGAAGGCCAGGCCGCCGTGGGGCGGCGCGCCGTACTTGAGGGCGTCGAGCAGGAAGCCGAACTTGGCCTGGGCTTCGTCGGCGCCGATGCCGAGCAGGTCGAACACGGTGGCCTGCATGTCGCTGCGGTGGATGCGGATGGAGCCGCCGCCGATCTCGTTGC
>JAUXNZ010000025.1 GCA_030682595.1 Rhodocyclaceae bacterium
GACGTCGGCTTCCAGAGCCCCAACGTCGAAGCCGCACGGCCGCTGGTGTATGCCACCGCCCTGCTGCTGGTCATCATCATCGTCGTGCTGAACCTGTTCGCTATCCGCCTGCGCAACCGCATGCGCGAGCGGATGAAGGGCCTTGAAGGCGTATGACCCTCCTTATTGCCGTAACTTCCTGCTTGAAGGACCGTAGAAGATGAATGCAAACCCGGAAAAAACCCATACGATGCAAATCGGCGATCTGGGCCGCGCACCCATGGCGCCGACCGAAGACTATGTGCTCAAAGTCGATAACCTGAAACTCTTCTATGGCGAGGCCAAGGCACTCAACGGCATCAACATGCTGATTCCGCGGAATCGCGTCACGGCCTTCATCGGACCGAGCGGGTGCGGAAAATCCACCCTGCTGCGCTGCTTCAATCGCATGAATGATCTGGTGGATATCTGTCGTATCGACGGCAAGATACTGTTCGACAGCAAGAACATCTACGACAATGATGTGAATGTGGCACTGCTGCGGCGTCGGGTCGGCATGGTGTTCCAGAAGCCGAATCCGTTTCCCAAGTCGATCTATGAGAACGTGGCTTATGGCTTGCGCATCATGGGTGTCAATGACAAGGCCGAACTTGATGTGGCGGTCGAAAAGTCACTGCGCGCAGCCGCTTTGTGGAACGAGGTCAAGGATCGCCTGCAAGAAAGTGGCATGAGCCTCTCCGGCGGCCAGCAACAGCGCCTGGTGATCGCCCGAGCTATTGCGCTCCAACCCGAAGTGCTGCTGCTGGACGAGCCGGCATCGGCACTCGATCCCATCGCTACATCGAAAATCGAAGATCTGGTGGATGAACTCAAGGGCGAATACACGATCATCATCGTGACCCACAACATGCAGCAGGCGGCACGGGTGTCCGACTACACCGCCTTCATGTACATGGGCGACCTGATCGAGTTCGGTGCGACCGACGATCTGTTCATTAACCCGAAGGAAACCCGTACCAACGACTACATCACCGGCCGCTTCGGTTGATATGGGTGGCGGGCGCCGTCCCGCCAGCGCCGACTTTTGCGTGTGCAAGCTTAGGGAATCCCTTGGCACCGATGTTGATGGCCGTGTAGCCGCCGATCACGCTGGCCATGATCAGCAGAAAGCGGCCCCGCCGCGCGCCCAGGCGTAGAAAGTTAAATAAGACCGAGGCGAATAACGGGGTTATTTCCGACTACGCTGGAATGGCACCGCAAATGGCGGGCATTCCAGGATCTTCTCCAAGCGTTCAGCCAGGCATGAAATGCCGTGCGTAGCGCGGGGTGAGGCGCGACATCGGCAGCAGCAACGGCAGGTCGGCGGTATTGAAGTCGGCGTCCCAGGCTGGTTCGCCGCAGACCCAGGCGCCAGCGCGCAGGTAGCCCTTGAGCAGCGGCGGGATGGCGGCGGCGCGGCCGGTGGCCAGACGCTCGAAGGGCAGGGGCTCGCGCGGGAAAACCCGGTACTCGAGCGGCGCGAGGTGCGTGTTCTGCAATTGCACGAACAGGTTGGCGGCGTTGTGGCCGCCGTCGGCCATGCTGATCGAGGCGCAACCGATCAGATGGCGATAGCCGTGACGCGCCATGAACTCGGCCAGCCTGCTCCACAGCAGGGCGATTACCGTGCCATTGCGGTAGTCGGGATGAATGCAGGAACGGCCGACCTCAAGCATGCCATCCCGCAGGTAGCGCAGGCGGGTGAGATCGAATTCGGTTTCGCTGTAATAGTTACCGACCCGGTTGGCGGCCTCGGGCGTCAGGATGCGGTAGGTGCCGACGACCCTGCCGGCTCCGGCGTTCGATGTGTCGCGGACGATCAGATGTTCGCAATACGGATCGTAGATGTCGGCATCGACGCCGGGGACGCGCGTTTGAATCCTGGCGCCGAGCTCCTCGACAAAAACGCGGTAACGCAGGCGCTGGGCCTCCTTGACCTCGTGCGCATTGAGCGCCAGGCCGACCGAATAGTGTTGATGATGATGGATGTCGTGGGTGCGCCATTCCTGAGTGTGCAGCATGCTCTTCTCCTTGTCGTGGGGTATGACGGCATTGTCGGAAGAGTCGGTTACAAGAGTTTTGCAGAATGATTAAGATGATGTGAATCAAGCAGGGCGGCAGGCGCTTGTTCAGGGAACGTCCCCTGTGGCTCCCTGGATGGAGCGATCACCGCCTGGAACAGGGGTAGCTGCGCCGGTGCGGAGTGATGAATCAGTTCCATGCTGCCGTCGAGGTGCTCGACGATGGCTGTGCAACTGTCGACCCAGTCGCCGCAGTTGAGGTAGGTGATGCCGTCGGCCTCGCGGATGGTTGCGCTGTGGATGTGACCGCAGATCACGCCATCGACGCCGCGTTCGCGCGCGGCGCGGATCACCGAGTCCTCGAAGTCGAAAATGAAGCTCACCGCCGTCTTGACCTTGCGCTTGGCATAACCGGCGAGTGACCAGTAGCCGGGGCGATTGAGGCGGCGCCGCAGCCACGACAGCCAGGCATTGATCCGCACCAGCCCGTTGTAGGCGATGTCGCCGAGCAGCGCCACCCAGCGATGATGGCGCGTCACCTGGTCGAACTCGTCGCCGTGGATCAGCAGATAACGCCGGCCGTCGGCGGCGGCGTGGATGTATTCGTCGACCACCTGGATGCCGCCGAAATTCATGTCGAGGTATTCGCGCAGCGCCTCGTCGTGGTTGCCCGGGATGAGGAATATCTGCTCGCCATGGCGGGCGCGGCGCAGCAGTTTTTGCACCACGGTGTTCTGCGCCGCCGACCATTGGATGCCGCGATTCATGACCCAGAAATCGACGATGTCGCCGACCAGGAACAGGTATTCGGCTTCATGGTCGCGCAGGAAGTCGAGCAGGCGCTCGGCCTGGCAGCCGCGCGTGCCGAGGTGGATGTCAGAAAGGAAGATGGCGCGGACTCTCCGGGCCATGGTTCACGTTAGCAAGAGGCTAGTCCGGGGCAATGGGAAACAACTCCTTGGCCCATTGCCGTCGGGCATGCGTCAGCACGAGATTTTCAAGCACGCCGGCGAAGCTGTCGTGGATCGTGTTCCAGTCCAGGCTGGCCACGCGCGCCGGGGCACGCAGGCGCAGGCGGGCCAGCAGTCCCGGGGCGACGGCGAGCGAAGTGGCCGCATTGATGAAGGACTGCTCGTCGCCGGGGGTCACCAGCAGTCCGTTACGGCCGTCATCGATCAATTCAAGGGCGGCGGCACTGGCAAAGGCGACGACGCCGAGCCCGCTGGCCATGGCCTCGAGCGTGACGTTGCCGTAGGTCTCGGTGAGGCTGGGGAGCAGGAAGATGTCGGCCGAGGCATAGTGCGCGGCGAGATCTTCGCCGTGGCGCATGCCGGCGAAGATGTACTCGGGGTGCCGTGCCGCCAGCGCCGACTTTTGCGGGCCGTCACCGACGAACAGCAGCCGTGAATTCGGATATGTCCGGTGCAGTGCGTCGAAGGCGGCGACCGCGAGCATCAGGTTCTTCTCGGCTGCCAGCCGGCCGACGATGGCGACGACCAGCGTGGCGGCGTCCGCGCCCCATTGCTGACGCAATTCCGTGGAGCGGCGCCGCGGATTGAAAAGCTGGGTGTCGACGCCGCGCGCCATCACCAGCAAATTCCGAAAGTCGGCGCTGGCGAGACGGCGTGCGATCTGCTGCGTCGGTACCAGCGTGACCTGGCTGCGGTTGTGGAAGCGGCGCAGGTAGCGCTCGATGCTGCCACGTAGCCAGCCGATGCCGTAGTGGCTGCTGTAGGCGTCGAAATTGGTATGGAAGCTCGAACTGACCGGCAGGTCGAGCCGCCGCGCCGCGGTCAGCGCCGACCAGCCCAGCGGCCCTTCGGTGGCGACATGGACGATATCCGGCCGCTGTTCGCGCCAGGCTTTGCGCAACGCGCCGTGCGCCGGCAGGCCGAAGCGCAGTCCCGGGTAGCGCGGTAGCGGCAGGCTGCCGACCAGCAACTCGCGCAAGTCGGCCGTCAGCGCCGGCTGTTCCCCACGCTGCTGGCGCGGACGCACCAGGTGCAGCTGGTGGCCGCGCTGGCGCAGGCCGTCGGCGAGTCGCCCCAGCGTCATGGCGACACCGTTGACTTCGGGCGGGTAGGTTTCAGTGACAAGGGCGACGCGCATGATCACGCATGTTGCGGGCGCCGTGTGACACGACGATGACGGGGAGATTGCAGATAGATTAAGGAATCGCTAACCACCGTGGATACCTTCCGCGTCGGTTGCATCGGTGCGATCGGCGCTGCCGAAATGCGCCGGGCCGTCGATGCGATCGGCGCGGCGATCCGTGAGATGGGGATATCCCGCCTGAGTTGAAGTTTCAGGCCCCGATTCCCCAGGAGTTGAGGGCGCGGAGCAAGGAGCGTTTCTTCGACTGATGCGATTGCATGCGGCGCAGGATGTCGTCGAGGGTGTGCATGGCATCCAGGATGTGCGGCCCCTTGTTGAGCATGACGCATTCCGCACGCTCGCCCATGGCTGCATCGGTGATTTCGGCGCGCGACGGCAGGCCGGTCTGCGCCAGGGTTTCAAGGACTTGCGTGGCCCAGATTACGGGCAAGTGGGCGGCTTCCGTCGCCCAAAGGATTTCTTCCTGTACCTCCGCCAGGCGCTCGTAACCGCATTCCACGGCGAGATCGCCGCGGGCGATCATGATGCCCGCTGCTTTCCCGGCCAGCGCCGCATAGAGCAGTTCGGGCAGGTTTTCGAATCCGCGGCGCGTCTCGATCTTGAGGACGATGCCGAGATGTTCGGCACCCAGCGCCTGCAGATGCCCCCGCAAGGCCTCGACATCGCTCGCCCGTTGCGCGAACGACAGCCCGACCATGTCGGCTTCCGTGGCGACGATTGCCAGGTCCTCGATATCCTTGTCCGTCAGGGCAGGCAGTTCGAGCTGGCTGTCGGGAAGATTGATGCCCTTGTCGTCGGCGAGCTTCTCCCCCGCTTCGCGCGCATGGGTGATTTCCACTTCCAGCCGGTCGGCAGCAACCTGGCGGATGATGCCGCCGATGCGACCATCGTCGAACCAGATGCGCTCGCCGACGCTGACCTGCCCGAAGATTTCTGGCAGCGTGCAGCCGATCTCCTGCGATTGGAGTGCCGTCTTGCCAGCGCCGACTTTCCTGCGTACGAGTTGGATCATGCTGCCGCGCGACAGGCGCAGGCTTCCCGGTTGAGTCGGCAGGTCGACGATCCGCGTGATGCTCGTACGGTGGCCCTTGTGACGATGGCCGATCCGTGTTTCGGGAACCAGATAGCTGGTCTGCGAAGACTCTGCCAGCACGCCATCCGCGTCGCGGCCCACCACCCGGAAATCCCGCCGCGCGTCGCGCGCATCGATGAGGTGCAGCTGATCGTCCTGCTTGATCCGGGACAGCCAGTCCGCTTCAACCCCGATGCTGACGCTGGCGCCCTTCACTTGTGCCGGCCTGCCGGACGGATACAGCCCCAGGCGCACCGGTATCTGCACACGCCCCAACTCATCGCGAACTGGCCTCAGTTTCAACACGGGCGTACTCGCCGGAAGGTGGTCGGTGCGCAGCTTCGGTCCGCCCAAGTCCATCAGGATGCGCACGGGACGCCCTATGGCCTTGGCTGCGCGACGGACGTGACGCACCAGCGCTTTCCATTCCGTAGCGCCATCGTGGGCGCAATTGATGCGGGCGATATCCATGCCCGAATCGACGAGTTGGCGGATCAGGCCATAGTCACCAGCCGCCTCGGAGGGCAGGGTGACCATGATGCGTACTGCCCTGTCCGTGGGCGGAGCGCCCAGCAGGCTGGCCGTATGCTGCTCCAGCAGCTTGCGGCTGCGTTTGATGCCCACGGGTTCGTCCGTCGCATGCGATTGCCATGGCAGCGCCACCAGACGATGCAGGATGCCGAGCACCTTGTCGAGATTGGCGAGCACATTCGATTCGGCCCGCCCAAGCGAAGAAAGCCCGATCCTGGCGAGCTTGTCCTGCAAAGGTCGCCGGTCGTTGTGCCGCAGCGCCAGGTAATGCGCGAGGTTGCGTGCGCTAGGGAGGAAGCCTTGATCGACCTTCCCGATCCATGGTGCCAGCCGCGCTTCAGCCGCGAGCATGGCCTCGCGCAGGGACCACAATTCGTCAATCAGCGCCCGACACTCGCCGACATCCCATTCGTCATTTTGCGTGCGCTCTTTTTGTGCCATCTGTCGTTTGCTTGTTTTCGTGACCAGGGTAGGGAACTCGAACTCAAATGCATGGTATTGCGGCGTTATGACAGGAATATTTCAAGCAGGTGACCGCTGCTTCGAGTGAATTGCTTCCGGTATTCCGGCGGGAACCGTCACCAGGCTGAAGCAAGTCCTTAATCCGGGCGTGGTGCGCCGACGGCGTGGGCGATGGTGCGGTGCGCGTGGGCGGCGAGGTGGCGACGGTCGGCAAGCGGGTGGTGATCGGTGATGTGTGCCCGAATCGGCGGCAGTACCTCGATCCGCGCCACCAGGCGGTTGGCGCTAACGATGGCGCGCAAGGCTTGCCACAGCGTGATGGCATCGACATAGGCCGGCGCCGCGCTGCGCCGACCGTTGCCGTCGGTGTAGCGCAGCGCCAGCGGCGTGACCGGCGCGCCGGCGTCGATGGCGGCCTGGAACAGCGCGCCGTGGAAGGGCAGCACGCGGTCGCCGCGGGTCGTCGTGCCCTCGGGGAACACCGCCACGCGCCGGTCGGTGCGCAACTGCTCGACGAGCTTGGTACGGGCGTGTTGCACTGCGCTGCGGCTGCCGCGTTCGAGAAAAATCGTGTCGGTCTGCGTCGCGAGCCAGCCGATCAGCGGCCAGCGTCTCACCTCGTCCTTGGCGACGAAGGCGGCGGGTGCCACCGCGTTGATGACGTAAATGTCGAGAAAGGAGATATGGTTGGCGACGAGCAGGCCTGCGGCTGCCGTGCCAGCAACCTGCAATTCGACACCGAGGCATTCCAGCAACTGCCGTGACCAGCGCTGTTTGAGCCACAGCCGGCGTGCCGACGAAACCCACGGGTGCACGCAGGCGACGGTGCTCAGGCCGGCGAGCAGATGCAGGGCGAGGCGTGTCAGCCGCAAACCCGCGCGGAGCGCGGTCAGCATGTTTATTTGAGTTGCGGCAGGCGCAGCTTCCGCACTGCCTTCAGATGTGCGGGCACCGCGGCGAGCAGCGCGGCGTGGCGCGGCGCATGCCAGCCGCCGATCAGCGCCACCGCCTCGCGCAGCTTGGCGTCGGTACCGGCTAAGGTCATCAGCACCATTCCGGCGTTGGCCAGGTCGTTGATCTGGCCAAGTTTGTCCTGCAGCGTTGCCAGCCGTTTCGCCGCCGTCGCGAAAGAACGCTGGGGCAGCAAGGGGCCGAAGAACTCGAGTGCGTAGCGCAGGCGCTTGATGGTGATGCGCAGGGCATGCAGGGAAGATGGATTGTCAATGTTGGCGAGTTCCGCAAGTAGGTGGGTGCGCTGTTGCAACTTGCGCAGGCGGCGCTGGGCGAAATCGCGCAGCGTGACGGCGGAATCCCCCTCCGCCGTCGCCACCTGCGCGGCCAGGACCTTACCGTGCAGTTCTGCTGCCACCAGCAACAATAGGCGGCCATACCCGGGGTGAGTGAGGTAGTCGGCGGTTTTTTCGCGCGGGGCGTAAAGCTGGTCGGAGAGCATGTCGGCCAGCGTCGAGATGCGCGGGTCATTGGCGAGCGAGGCGCTGACCGGACCGACGATCTCGGCCAGCAGCACATCGAGATCGCGGGTGCGGCCGAGCACGGCCATCAACTCGTGCAGCGGCGGCATGAACTGCGCAGCGAAATCATCTGGCAGCAGCGGCGCGAAAAGGCGCAGGGCCGCGCGTAGCCGCCGCGTCGCCACGCGCATCTGATGCACATATTCCGGATCGTCCCCGCGCAGGGCACCGGCGTGGTTGTGGTGCAGGTGCGCCAGGCAATTCAGGGTAATGGCGCGAAACGCGGCCAGGGGATGGGCATCCGCGGCGATGGGCACGGCGCCGGCGCGCACTGGCGCGGGGAGGATGTCGTGAGCCAGACGGTAGCCGCGCTCGGTTTTGGACACGAGTTCCGGCGTCAGCGGAATGCGCGCGGCGAGGTCGAGCGCCACTGCGTAGAGCTGCGCCCTCGACCCGCACACCAACTCGATCTCGACCTCGGATATCGGCGCCCGGCGGCCGTTCGCTGCGATCCAGCCACGGTCTAGCATCATCCGCACCGTGGTACCGGGCGCCGGTTGCAACTGCCAGGTGACGCGGCGAAAGTTCGTTTCGAACAGGGCGGCGAGGCCCTGCGTCACCTTGGGCTTTTCCAGCACGCAGCGTACCGCCTCGGCGTCGACGAAGGAGAAATCGAAGCGGTTCAGGTAGGGCGCTTCCCATTCGGAGCGCGTGGTTAGGCCACCTGCCGCACCGGCATCGTGCTTGACCGTCTGCACCCAGCCGGCACCCTGCTTGCGCAGGCGCAGGATGATGCCTTGTTTGTGCAGCGTCCAGTGCCGGGTATCGTAATAAACACTGACCAGCGCTGCGCCGTGCCGGCTGATGGCGCGGCGCGGAAGCGGGTGGCGCATGAACTGGGCTTGCGCCGCTTCGGGAAGGTTGAGCTTGAGGGCGATCTGGATTGCCATGAAATAGCCCGGTTATGGGAATGGGATTGCGAAGATTGTATGTCGCAGCCCCGCGATAAATTATTACAGTGTGATGACAGCGCTGCCATGAAAAGTCGGCGCTGGCGGGACGGCGTGCGACATAATGCTGCGTCGCAGCAACTTTTTTCAAGCAACGGTGTCCACCGATCATGGATGATCATTGGAAAGACGATGTGTATCGCAAGCGCGCCGAGCTGGCGCGGCGGCTGCACGAGCCGATGGCGCGGCTGGCCAAGCTGTGCGCCGCCGTCTGGGGCGACCGCCAGCGCCTGAACGATCGGCTGGCCGTCGGTTGCGGCGGCATTCCCCATGCCGTTTCGCTCTACGCGCTCGACAGCGCCGGCGTGCAGATCAGCGACAACGTCGACGCCGAGCAAGTCACCTCCGGCCATTTCGGCCGCGACCGCTCGCAGCGGCCCTATATGAAGGAACCGCTGCCGCCGTGGGGTTTCCTGCTCTCCGAGGCTTATATCAGCCTGACGGGGCGGCCCTCGTTGACAGCGCTCCATATCGTGCGCGATGGCGAGACGGAAATCGGCTTTCTCGGCGCCGACTTCGACTTGCGCGATCTGCCGGTCGCCGCCGTATTGAGCGAGGAGTCGCGCGAGTGGCGGCAGGTCAAGGGTGATCCGTCGATCCGCAGTGGCGTCTTTCTGCAGCAGCGGGTGGAGAGCCAGATGGACCGCGACATCATTCAGGCGCAGGCCATCCTCGAAGATCTCATCACCGAGCGCGGCATGTTCCAGGTGGTGATCCATTTTTCCAGCAGTCGCGCCACCGGCTGGTTCATTGACGATCCGTTTCGCTACCGCATCTTCGACCAGGAGGCGCTGGCTGATCCTGACGTCTGCCTGCTTTACTCGCCCCAGCCGTGGCCGGCGGATGCCCTGATAACGCCCGAGAGCGTGAAGCCCATGCTCGACGCCATGCGCGAACTGCGCCTGGCCGACCAGACCATCTACCTGCGCTCGGCCTCGATCAACATCTTCAACGGCATGGTCAGCCTCACTTTTTCCTGCGATGGCACGCATTACATGAGTTGCGACGAATTTCTCAATCGCCAGGGCAATTTCTGGTCGGCCATCGGCGGCCCCTCGCCTAGTTAAAAAGTCGGCGTGACCGAAGGAAATCCCCGTGGGACTGGCAGGACAGGGATCCCTCGCCGCAGTGAAATATTGCGCCATGTCACACAGGCGTAACAATCGCTGCCTAGACTGCGCCGGTCTTGAATGTTTCACCCTCACTCAACTCAGGAGACAACTCGATGATGAATGTTCGCGTAAAAACGCTTGCACTGCTCCTCGCTGCGGCTGGTGGCCTTGCTGCTACGGGCGCTCACGCTCAGGCCCTGGTCAAGATCGACGGTTCCTCGACCGTGTTCCCGATCACCGAGGCGGTGGCCGAGGACTTCCAGAAAGCCAAGAAGGGTGCCGTGCGCGTCACCGTCGGCATCTCCGGCACGGGGGGCGGCCTCAAGAAATTCTGTCGCGGCGAGACCGACATCGCCAACGCCTCGCGCCCCATTCTTGAAAAGGAAATGGCTGATTGCCGCGCCGCCGGCATCAAGTACATCGAACTGCCGATCGCCTTCGATGCGCTGACGGTGGTGATGAATCCGAAAAACACCTTCCTCAAGCAAATCACCGTCGCCGAGCTCAAGACAATGTGGGAGCCGGGCGCGCAGGGCAAGGTCACCAAGTGGAACCAGGTCAATCCGGCCTGGCCCGACCAGAACCTGAAGCTCTACGGCCCGGGCGCTGATTCCGGCACCTTTGACTACTTCACCGAAGCGGTTGTCGGCAAGGCGAAGTCCTCGCGCGGCGACTTTACCGCCTCGGAAGACGACAACGTGCTGGTGCAGGGCGTTTCGCGCGACATCGGCGGGCTGGGC
>JAUXNZ010000026.1 GCA_030682595.1 Rhodocyclaceae bacterium
GGCCGAACATCGAGATCAAACCGGCCGCGGGCCGCGAAGAGGCTACCGGGGAGGTGGTGGGCCGTTGGTTGGCCGAGCATTGGAGCGGCGCCGGGGTGATCTCCAGCTTTTCCGAAAAGTCGGCGCTGGCGGCACGGCGCGTACTGCCGCAATTCCCGCAGGCGCTGCTGGTGGAGCGCTTGCCGGCCGATTGGCGCGCCCGGTTCGATCGCCGGGGTGCATGCGCCGTGCATCTGGCGGCGGACCACCTGACGCCGCAACAGGCCGCCGCCCTCAATGACGCCGGCGTCACCTGGGCGGCCTACACGGTCAACGACCGCGCCCGCGGGGAGCGTCTGTTCGCACTCGGCGCGGCGGCGCTTTTTACCGATCGGCCCGACCTGTGGTTGCCGGAAGAGATGTGGGCGCCCGCCCCTGAAAAAATCCGTGCGCGAGAGGCTTGCTCGCCTGATTAATTCTGCTAGAATCCGCGCCCTTGATGTCGATGAAGTCCACGTGGAGTGGTAGTTCAGTTGGTTAGAATACCGGCCTGTCACGCCGGGGGTCGCGGGTTCGAGTCCCGTCCACTCCGCCACAAAATAAATGCAAAGCAGGGTGTCCGGGCGATCGGGCACCCTGTTCTTGTTTTGGGCCTTGGAGCCTTGGAGTACTAGCATGCCGATAATCACGCTGCCCGACGGTTCGCAACGCACCTATCCCCAGCCGCCGACCGTGGCCGAGGTGGCTGCCTCGATCGGTGCCGGGCTCGCCAAGGCAGCGCTCGCCGGCAACGTCGATGGCAAGCTCGTCGATACCGCGCACCGCATCGGGCAGGACGCCAGCCTCGCCATCATCACCGACAAGGACCCTGCCGGCCTGGAAATCATCCGTCATTCGACCGCGCACCTTCTGGCCTATGCAGTCAAGGAACTGTTTCCCGAAGCGCAGGTGACCATCGGTCCGGTGGTCGAAAACGGCTTTTATTACGATTTCGCCTACAAGCGCCCGTTCACGCCCGAAGATCTGGCCGCGCTTGAAAAGCGCATGGCCGAACTGGCGAAAAAGGATTTTCCCGTCACCCGCGAAGTGTTGCCGCGTGACCAGGCGGTCGAGTTTTTCAAGTCGCTGGGCGAGCACTACAAGGCGGAACTGATCGCGGCGATTCCCGCTGGCGAAGACGTTTCGCTTTATCGCGAGGGCGATTTTGTCGACCTGTGCCGCGGTCCCCACGTCCCGTCCACCGGCAAGCTCAAGCATTTCAAGCTGATGAAAGTCGCCGGCGCCTACTGGCGCGGCGATCCGAAGAATGAACAATTGCAGCGCATTTACGGCACGGCCTGGGCGAAAAAAGAGGAACTCGACGCCCACCTGCACATGCTCGAAGAAGCGGAAAAGCGTGACCACCGCAAGCTGGGGCAGCAACTCGACCTGTTTCATTTCCAGGAAGAGGCGCCGGGTTCGGTGTTCTGGCATCCCCACGGCTGGCGCCTGTTCCTCGACCTGATCGGCTACATGCGGCAGCGTCAGGAAGACGCCGGTTATGTCGAGGTGAATACGCCGGATGTCATGGATCGTGCGCTGTGGGAGCTTTCCGGCCACTGGTTCAACTATCGCGAACACATGTTCACGACGCAGACCGAGGATGAGCGCGTCTTTGCGCTGAAGCCGATGAACTGCCCCGGCGGCGTGGCGCTGTTCAAGCAGGGCATCAAGAGTTATCGCGACCTGCCGCTACGCATGGCCGAATTCGGCAAGGTGCATCGCTACGAACCGTCGGGCGCGCTGCATGGCCTGTTGCGGGTGCGCCACTTCACCCAGGACGATGCCCACATCTTCTGCACCGATGAGCAGATGGAGGAAGAGTGCAAGAGCGTGGTGGCGCTGATCCTCGACATCTACAAGGACTTCGGTTTCGAGCGCGTGCGCATCAAGCTGTCCACCCGGCCGGAAAAGCGCATCGGCGCGGATGAAACCTGGGACAAGCTGGAGAGTGCGCTGTCCAACGCGCTCGATCACATGGGCATGGCGTATGAGCTGTTCCCCGGCGAGGGCGCTTTCTACGGCCCCAAGCTGGAGTTCGTGCTGCGTGACGCGATCGGCCGCGACTGGCAGTGTGGCACCTTGCAGGTCGACATGAACCTGCCCGAACGTTTCGACATCCACTATGTCGCCGCCGACAATACCCACAAGCGGCCGGTGATGCTGCATCGGGCGCTGTTCGGTTCGCTGGAGCGCTTTGCCGGCATTTTGCTCGAGAATTATGCCGGTGCCCTGCCGCTGTGGTTGTCGCCGGTGCAGGCGGTGGTGATGAATATCTCCGAAGCCCAGGCCGACTATGCCGAAAGTGTGGCGAAAATGCTGCGCGCGGCCGGTTTGCGCGTCGAATGTGATTTGCGCGGCGAGAAGATTAACTATAAAATTCGCGAACATAGCCTGTTGAAGCGGCCCTTTCTGGTGGTTGTCGGCGACAAGGAAAAGGCTGCCGGGTTGGTCGCTTTACGTGCCCGAGGCAATCAGGATCTCGGGCAGATGCCTACCGGTGCGTTGATTGAACGTTTGCTGCAGGAACGCGACAGCAAAGCGTAGCGATCTTTTTTTAAATTTTCAGGAGATTTGAGCCATAGCCCAAGATAAGAAGCAGCGCGTCAATGAAGAAATCACGGCCCCCGAAATCCGTTTAGTCGGGGTGGATAGCGAGCAACTCGGTATATGTTCAGTTCGTGAGGCGTTGCTGAAAGCGGAGGAGATCGGAGTCGATCTGGTCGAAATCGCGCCGATGGCAGACCCGCCGGTCTGCCGGTTGATGGACATTGGCAAGTTCAAATATCAGGAAGCCAAACGCGCGGCAGAGGCGAAGAAGAAACAGAAAATCGTCGAGGTCAAGGAAATCAAGTTTCGTCCGGGTACGGACGAGAACGACTACCAGATCAAGATGCGCAATATCATCAAGTTTCTCGGTGAAGGCGACAAGGCAAAGATCACCCTGCGTTTTCGCGGCCGCGAGATGGCGCACCAGGAAATCGGCATGCGCGTGCTGGAGCGGATCAAGTCCGACCTCGATCAGCTGGCACTTGTCGAGCAGTTCCCGAAGATGGAAGGCCGGCAGTTGGTGATGGTGCTGGCACCGTCGAAGAAGCAAGTAAAGCCGTAAGTGGTGGGCAGTATCAAGCAGTACCAATAAGCGGTTGTGGGTTGTTGAAGCGTTCCCGGATCGGGAGCCACCCAGCACCGTGTTAGAAAGGAGATCTTCGATGCCGAAGATGAAGACGAAGAGTGGTGCCGCCAAGCGCTTCAAAGTGCGCGGGTCGGGCAGCATCAAGCGTGCGTGTGCGTTCAAGCGCCACATCCTCACCAAGAAAACCACCAAGGTGAAACGTCACCTGCGTGGCGTGCTGACGGTGCATGAGTCCGACGTCAAGTCGGTTCGCGCCATGTTGCCCAACGGTTAAGGAGAGCACAACATGTCACGAGTCAAACGCGGTGTAACGGCGCGCGCGCGCCACAAGAAAGTTCTCGATCAAGCCAAGGGGTATCGCGGTCGGCGTTCCTCGGTCTATCGCGTCGCCAAAGAAGCGGTGATGAAGGCGGGGCAGTACCAGTACCGCGACCGTCGGCAGAGAAAGCGTCAGTTTCGCGCCCTGTGGATTGCCCGGATCAACGCGGCCGCCCGCGAACTGGGCATGAAGTACAGCACCCTGATGAATGGCCTCAAGAAGGCCTCGATCGAAGTGGATCGCAAGGTGCTGGCCGATCTGGCCGTGTTCGACAAGCCGGCTTTCGCCGCGATTGCGAACCAGGCCAAGGCGCAACTGCCGGCCTGAATTTCAGGCTGAAACAACAGGATGGCCGCTCAGGTAACAGTGGGCGGCCTTTCTGGTTTTTGGTAGCAAGATTTCGGGTGTCCCATTTTTCGCAGCCATGCCGCTTCATGAATAATCTGGAACAACTGATCGCCCAGGCGACGGCCGACTTCTCCGCCGCCAACGAAATTCCGCGGCTCGAAGAGGTCAAGGCGGCCTATCTGGGCAAGGAGGGTTCGCTCACCGCCCTGCTCAAAGGCCTGGGCAAGCTGCCGCCAGAAGAGCGCAAGGCGGCGGGCGCGAATATCAATAGCGCCAAGGCGCAGGTCGAGTCTCTGCTTACCGAACGGCGCGAAGCGCTACGGAACGCCCAGCTCGAAGCCCAGTTGGCGGCCGAGGCCTTGGATGTGACCCTGCCGGGACGCGGCCCGAGCCGCGGCAGCCTGCATCCGGTGATGCGCACGCTTGAGCGGATCGAGCAACTGTTTCGCTCGATCGGTTTTGAAGTAGCCGATGGCCCGGAGATCGAAACCGACTGGCATAATTTCACCGCGCTCAACACGCCCGAGAACCACCCGGCGCGGTCGATGCACGATACGTTCTATCTGCTTGATGCCGCTGGCAATGTGCGCGAAGACGTCCTGTTGCGCACCCACACCAGCCCGGTGCAGATTCGCACCATGCTGGCCCATGCCGAAAAATACCGGCATCTCGACAGCATGCCCGAGATCCGCGTGATCTGCCCCGGGCGGGTGTATCGCGTCGATTCCGATGCCACGCACTCGCCGATGTTTCACCAGGTCGAGGGGCTGTGGGTCGGCGCGAACGTCAGCTTCGCCGATCTGAAAGGCGTGGTCGCCGATTTTCTGCGCCGCTTCTTCGAAAGTGACGACCTCAAGGTGCGCTTCCGCCCCTCGTTCTTCCCCTTCACCGAACCGTCGGCGGAGATCGATGTCGCCTTCATGCATGGCCCGATGGAAGGCCGCTGGCTCGAGATCGCCGGCTGCGGCATGGTGCATCCGAATGTGCTGCGCTGCGGCGGCATCGACCCGGAAAAATACACGGGCTTCGCCTTCGGCTTTGGCCCGGATCGCCTGACCATGCTGCGTTATGGCATCAACGACCTGCGCCTGTTTTTCGATGGCGATTTGCGTTTCCTTTCGCAGTTTCACTGAGCGCCACGCGCGAATCTGAATCGTCATGCAATTTCCCGAATCCTGGCTGCGCGCCCTCGTCAATCCGCCCCTGGCGACCGAAGAACTCTGCCATCTGCTGACGATGGCCGGGCTGGAGGTCGAGGAGTGCCGTCCCGCCAGCGCCGACTTTTCAAATGTCGTCGTGGCGCGCGTGCTGTCCGTCGAGACGCATCCCGATGCCGACAAACTCAAGCTTTGCTCCGTGGATGCCGGCGCGCATGGCGTGTTGCAGATCGTCTGCGGCGCCCCGAACGCGGCGGCCGGCATGCTGGTGCCCTGCGCCCTCGTCGGCGCGAAATTGCCCGGCATCGAGATCAGGAAAGCCAAGGTGCGTGGCGTCGAAAGCTGCGGCATGCTTTGTTCGGCGCGCGAACTGGGGCTGTCGGAAGATCATGGCGGCCTGTTGTCCTTGCCGGCCGATGCACCCATTGGCCAGAACATTCGCGACTACCTTGCGCTGGATGACAATCTCATCACGCTCAAGCTGACGCCGAACCGCGCCGATTGTCTGTCGCTCACCGGCATCGCGCGCGAAGTGGCTGCGCTGACCGGCGCGCCATTGCTGTTGCCAACCATTGCGCCGGTCGCGCCCGTTCTCGCCGACGTTCGCGGCATCATTCTCGACGCCCCCGCCGCCTGCCCGCGTTATTGCGGCCGCATCGTGCGTGGCGTCAATGCCCGTGCCGTTACGCCCGACTGGATGAAGCAGCGCATCGAGCGCTGCGGCGTGCGTGCCATCTCGGCACTGGTAGACGTCACCAACTATGTAATGCTCGAACTCGGCCAGCCGCTGCATGCTTTTGATGACGCGCAGTTGCAGGGCAGTATCCATGTGCGCTATCCGGCGGCGGGCGAACAGATGTTGTTGCTCAACGAGCAGACCGTTCAGCCTTCGGCCGACACCGCACTGATTGCCGATGAGGCCAAAGGCCTGGCGCTGGCCGGCATCATGGGCGGCGAACATTCCGGCATCAACGACGCCACGACCGACCTGTTCCTTGAAAGCGCCTTCTTCGCGCCCGCCGCCATCGCCGGCAAGGCGCGCGCACTTGGCTTTTCGTCCGACGCCTCCTACCGCTATGAGCGCGGCGTGGACTTCGAATTGCAGCGCAGCGCCATCGAACGGGCGACGCAGCTGATCATCGACATCTGCGGCGGTACGCCGGGGCCGGTGGTTGAAGCGCTCGCGGCCGACCAGTTGCCGCAGCGCGCCCCGGTGCGTCTGCGCATGGCGCGTGCCGCCAGGGTGCTGGGCATCGACCTCGGCTTCGCTCAGATCGAAAAGCTCATCGCCGGCCTCGGCTTTGCCTACACCCGCACGGCCGATGAACTGATCGTTACGCCGCCCGCCTATCGCTTCGACATCGCCATCGAAGAAGACCTGATCGAGGAAATTGCGCGCCTGCACGGATATGACAACATACCCGCGCCACCGCCCACGGCGCGTCTCGAAATGTTGCCGCTGCCCGAGGCGCGGCGGGGCGTGATGCAAGCCCGCCGGCTGCTGGCCGAGCGCGGCTACCATGAAGTCGTCAATTACAGCTTTGTCGATGCCGACTGGGAAGCCGACTTCGCCGGCAACGCAAAGCCCGTGAGGTTGGCCAACCCCATCGCCAGTCAGATGGGCGTGATGCGCAGCACTCTGATCGGCGGCCTGGTGGGTGCGTTGGTTGGCAACCTCAAGCGCCAGGCCGATCGCGTGCGACTCTTCGAAGTCGGGCGCTGTTTTCTGCCCGCTTCTCAAGATGATGCAACACGTGACAACGGCGGCGGCCAGGACGGCACCGGTTATCACCAGCCGGTGCGGATGGCCGCCCTGGCCGCTGGTCCGGCATGGCCGGAGCAATGGGGGGCGCCAGCGCGTCCCGCCGATTTCTTTGACGTGAAGGGCGAACTCGAAGCCATCTTCGCGCCGCGCCGCCTGTGCTTTGAGCGCACCAGCCATCCGGCATTGCATCCCGGCCGCGCCGCCAGTGTGCTGCTCGACGGTGAGTTGATTGGCGTGGTGGGCGAAATTCATCCGCGCTGGCACCAGAAATATGAACTGGCTGCGCCTGCCGTGGTGTTCGAGATTGATCTGGCGCCGTTCCTGGCCGCGCCGTTCCCGACATATCAGGAGCCCTCGCGCTTCCCCGCCGTGGTGCGCGACATCGCCCTGATTTTGCCCCAGCAATGCGCAGTGGCGGCGCTGCAGGACGCGCTGCTTGCGGCGGCGCCCGCTTATGTACGCGAAATCCGGCTGTTTGATCTCTATCAGGGCAAGGGAATTGCGCCGGACGCCAAAAGTCTTGCGTTCCGGGTGACGATGCAAGATACTCAAAAAACTTTGGCGGACCATGATGCCGACGCGGCGGTAGCCCAACTGGTACAAACGGCAACTGAGCAGTTCGGCGCGCAGTTGCGAAAATGAGTTCGCGGACAGGGGTAAGAATATGACAATGACCAAGGCGGAACTGGCGGATTTGTTGTTTGAAAAAGTCGGGCTGAACAAGCGCGAAGCCAAGGACATGGTCGAGGCTTTCTTCGAGGAAGTGCGCGTGGCGCTGGAAACCGGCGATAGCGTCAAGCTCTCCGGATTCGGCAATTTTCATCTGCGCGACAAGCCGCAGCGGCCGGGGCGCAACCCCAAGACCGGCGAAGAAATTCCGATCACCGCACGGCGGGTCGTCACCTTCCACGCCAGTCACAAGCTCAAAGCCACAGTCGAGACCGCGGCGCATGACAACGTCCAGCCAGGATAAGGCCGAACTACCGCCGATACCCGCCAAACGCTATTTCACGATTGGCGAAGTCAGCGAGTTGTGCGGCGTCAAGCCGCATGTGCTGCGCTACTGGGAGCAGGAATTCACCCAGCTCAAACCCGTCAAGCGGCGCGGCAACCGCCGCTACTACCAGCACCACGAAGTACTGCTGGTGCGCCGCATCCGGCAACTGCTGTACGACGAGGGTTTCACCATCAGCGGGGCACGCAACCGGCTCGACGAACCCGCGGCCAAAAAGCCGGCCAGCGCAGCAACTGCGGGCGATGGAATATCAATGCGCCTGGAACTGATGGGCATCATCAAGTTGCTGCATGCGTGACAATCGCTCTGCTATAATCCGCACCCAGTCGGGGTGTGGCG
>JAUXNZ010000032.1 GCA_030682595.1 Rhodocyclaceae bacterium
TACGTCCGCACCGTGGCTTCGTCACCATTACCATGCCGTTCTTGTTACGATGATCACCATGATTTCACGACGCCAATTCCTGCGCGGCAGATTTTCAGCTCAGCCAACGCCGACCGCGCCAGAGGACGCTGACGCCCCCAGGCTGGCCGTCATCGACGTCGCGTGCATTGCACTTGCGCAAGGTGTTTTCTGTCGCAGTTGCGGGGATGCCTGCGCAGCGACGGCCATTCGGTTTTCACCGCGATTGGGCGGCGCGGCCTGCCCCGTCATTCTGGCCGAGCAGTGCACCGGCTGCGGCGACTGCGTCGCCGTTTGTCCGGCCAGCGCGATCCACTTGAGCGCGCTGGCCGGGCAGACCGGAAAACGGTAAAAGCCTTGCCGCCGGGCCGCCCCAAGACCAGGCCACAGGCCGCAGGACAGCCGAAGGCTGGTTCCGCGCAGCGGAATGCGGCTTTGCCGCACACAAGGCGGCACGCGCCGCCAGGCGCAATCCGCGCCGACTCCTTGATCGGAGAGCCCCGTAATATGCGAGCGTCAGCGAGCCAATGAGAACCCCCCGCGAGGGGGGCGAAGGGGGGCGGGCTATTCTTCCTCTTCAGTACCAGGTTTCTTGAAGCCCTTGGGCAGCCGGTGCGCGATGCCCTGATGGCACTCGATGCAGGTTTGGCCCGCCGCCTTCGCCTCCATGTGCTTCTTGTAGGGCGTTTTCTTCTGCAGTTCCTGGCTCATGGCATCGAAGTTGTGGCAGTTGCGGCACTCGATGGAATCGCTGGCCTTCATGCGCGCCCATTCGCGCTCCGCCATTTCCATGCGGTTGGCTTCGAACTTCTCGGGCGTGTCGATCTTGCCAGTGATCTTGCCCCAGATTTCATAGCTGGCCTTGACCTTGCGGATCATCTTGTTCGTCCAGTCCTTCGGCACATGACAATCTGAACAGGTCGCGCGCACGCCGGTACGGTTGCTGTAGTGAATGGTGTATTGGTATTCCTTGTACACGTTGTCACGCATCTCGTGGCAACTGATGCAGAAATTCATCGTGTTGGTGGCTTCCATTCCGGTATTGAAACCGCCCCAGAACAGAATGCCGCTGAAGAAGCCCGCCACCAGCAGACCAAGCAGCGAATACTTCGCGCTCGGCCGGCGCAGCACCGCCCACCAGCCCGGCTTGCCGGATTCTCGATTGGTCATGGTTGCTCAGGCGCTCACTTGGCCTGGATCGAGAGGATGTACTGCGCGAGATTCTTCAGTTGCGCGGCATCGTTGGGCGGCATCGTCTTGGCGATCTTGTGATCTTCCTGCGAGCCATCGGCGAGCTTGATCTTCTTGCCCGAGGTGATGTGCTTGATGACCTCGTCCACGGCATTGGCCTTGCCGCGGTACTTGTCGGCGGTCTTCAGGAAGGCGGGGCCGTCCTTGTCCTTCCGGAGGCCGTGACACTGCATGCAGTTGTTCTGGTCCGCCAGCGCCTTGGCGGCTTCGGCATCCTGGGCCAGCGAGCTGGTCGACATGCCGGCCAGCGCCAGGCTTGCCACGGCGAAAGAGAGAGTTACGGCGACTTTTTTCATGGTTGAAAGCTCCAAAAACGTGTTCAGAAAAGTGGTTTATTTGGTTACGCCGACGAACTTGCTGTCGACCAAGGGCTTGGCGTCGACCTGCGGTACGTGGCAGGAATCACACTGGAAGCGGTCCATCGCCACGGCGGGCTTGCCGTCCCGGGTCTTCAAGGTGGCGGAATAATGGCTGACGCCGAGCTTCGGCACCTTCTGGCCGCGCAACTCGTCGGTGATGTGGCATTCGAGGCAGGCGTTTTCATCCATGGTGATCGGCACATATTTCTCGACGTCGTGCGGCACCATGGGCGGCTGGCCAACAAAGGTACGGGCGATCAGCAGTGGCTGGCCGACGCCGGGAATTTTTTCTCCATAAGCCTTGAGCGCGGGCGCGCGGTCAGGCGCCGCCACGTCGGCGCCGCGCAGCGGCGCCGGTCCGGTGGTGGACGCGCAGCCGATGATCGAAGCCAGCAGGGTCACGAGGGCGAGACCGGCAGTCTTTTTGAATTTCATGATTGAACTCCTCCTAGAGGGAAACGGGTCATTTCGATAGCGGCGTAACCGCGCCGACGCCGGTGGCTGCACCGATCCGGGTGCCGAAGCGGAAAACGTTTTTCGAGCAGACGTCGATGCAGCGTCCGCAGTTCGTGCAGTTGGCTTCCAGAATGAGCGGCGGCGCGCCGCCCACCGCCTTCAGCGCCGGCCGGATCACCTGCTGTTCCGGACAAACGGCGAAGCAGTCCATGCAGTCGTTGCAGGCCGCGCGCGCCGGCAGCTTGATCCTCACCAGGGAAAACTTGCCGATCATGCTGTAGAACGCGCCAACCGGACACAGATGGCCGCACCAGCCCTGACGCATGACGAACAGATCGAAGAGGAAGACCGCGAGCAGCACCGCCCAGGCCAGCCCCATGCCGAACAGCAGGCCGCGGTGCAGCATCGATACCGGATTGATCATCTCCCAGGCGATCGTCCCGGTGAGCGCGGCGACGATCAGCGTCATGGCGAGAATCCAGTAGCGCGTCGCCCGCGCAATGTGCGCGCTGCCTTTCAGCCCGATCCGGGCGCGCAGCCAGTTGGCCAGGTCGGTAAGCAGATTGACCGGGCAAACCCAGGAGCAGTAGCTGCGTCCGCCCGCCAGCAGCCAGAAAACCATCATGATCGCCACGCCGATCCACGCCAGCTTCTCCGGCGTCTGCCCCGCCACCAGCATTTGCAGGAGCAGATAGGGGTCGGTCAGCGGCAACACGTCCAGTGTGTAGCTGTAGTTGAGATTGCCCTTGACGATCCACAGCGAGAACCAGGGCCCGACCAGAAACAGCAACAGGATGCCGAGTTGGCTCGCCCGCCGCAGCAGCAACCACTTGTGCGCCGCCAGCCAGCCTTTCTCGGCAATCGCTTCCGCGCCGGGACGACCATGCAGCACGTTCATAGCTTGTTCCCCTGCAAGGCTTTGGGCAGCCCGGAGGGCAGGCCTGCCGGCGCCTCGGGAACAACGGGCGCGGATTCGCCCGGGGGCAGCGTCGATAATCCCTTGCCCGACTCATAGCGCAGCCCTTCGGGCAGGTTGTAATGGTGCTGGACATCCGGCGCAACGAGACTGCCGCCGGCTTTCTCCTTCTCGATCCAGCCGAGCCGGTAGTGCGTCGACAACTGGCCCTTCGCCATTTCGAGCGGCAGCACCTTGATCGCGGCGATTTCCGTGGGACAGGCTTTTTCGCACAGGCCGCAGCCCGTGCAGTGCTCCGAGTGCACCACCGGAATGAACAGGGTATGCCGGCCGGTGCGCGTATTGGACTGCGGTTCGAGGGTGATCGCCTTGTCGAGCACCGGACAGACCCGATAGCAGATATCGCAGCGCAGGCCGAGAAAATTCAGACAGGTTTCCTGATCGACCAATACCGCCAGGCCCATCTTCGCCTTGGTGATGTCGGTGAGCGCGTGATCCAGCGCCTTGGTCGGACAGGCCTTTATGCACGGGATGTCCTCGCACATCTCGCAAGGCGCCTGGCGCGCGACGAAATAAGGCGTGCCGACCGCCAGGGGCTCGCCAACCCTGGCCAGCATGAGCATGTTGAATGGACAGTCGCGCACGCACATCCCGCAACGGATGCAGGCGGCGGAAAACTCGGACTCGGGCAGGGCGCCGGGCGGGCGCAGGGCGACCGGTGGCAGCGCCGTGGCATGGCGCGCGTAGAGACCAAGCCCAAGCCCCAGGAGACTGACACCGCAAGCCAGGCGTGCCGCGTCCGCGAAGAACTGGCGACGCGCCGTGTTGGATGACGTTCTGGATCCGGATGCGGCATTGGTTTTGGGCGTATTTTCACTGTCCATGGCTTCAATCCGGGAAGCGCGTCCTTGCCACGCTTCCCGCACTCATTGTGTTGCGTCAGGCCTTCCACACCTTGCAGGCATTCTTCTTGAAGTCCGTCTCTTTCGAGATCGGGCAGGTCGCATCGAGAATGAGCTTATTGACCAGGCGATGCTCGTCAAAGAAGGGGACGAAGACCAGGCCCTCGGGCATCTTGTTGCGTCCCTTGGTGTCGACCCGCAACTCGATCTCGCCGCGTCGCGTCGCCACCTTGACGATGTCGTTGCGCTTGATGCCGCGCTTTTCGGCGTCCTTCGGGTGCATCCAGATCACTGCGTCGGGGAAGGATTTGTAAAGCTCCGGCACGCGGCGCGTCATCGAACCGCTGTGCCAGTGTTCCAGCACCCGGCCGGTGCACAGCCAGAGGTTGTATTCGTTGTCCGGTTTTTCGGGCGGATCCTGGTACGGCAGGGCATAGATCACCGCCTTGCCATCCGGCTTGCCATAGAACTTCAGCGTTTCGCCGGCCTTGATGTAAGGATCGAAACCCTCGCGGTAGCGCCACAGGGTCTCCTTGCCATTCACCACCGGCCAACGCAGGCCGCGCACCTTGTGATAGAGGTCGAATTCGCCGAGATCCTTGGCCTTGCCCAGGCCGAATTTGCGGTATTCCTCGAACAACCCCTTCTGCGCGTAAAAACCGAAAGCCTCGGTCTCGTCGTTGGTGTAGCCAGCCCAGGCATGGGCATTCACCTTGGCGGCCTCTTCCTTCGGGAACTTGTTGCATTCGCCGTTGGCGTAGAGCACGTCGTAGAGCGTCTTGCCCTTGTACTGCGGGTTCTTGTCGAGCAGCTCGGCCGGCCAGACTTCCTCGACCTTGAAGCGCTTGGAGAACTCGATGTATTGCCACAGGTCGGACTTGCATTCGCCCGGTGCCTTGACCTGCTGGCGCCAGAACTGGCCGCGCCGCTCGGCGTTGCCGAAAGCACCCTCCTTTTCCATCCACATCGCACTGGGCAGGATCAAGTCGGCCGACATCGCGGAGACGGTCGGATAGACGTCCGAGACGACGACAAAGGCCTTCGGATTGCGCCAGCCCGGATAGATCTCGCCATTGATGTTCGGCCCGGCCTGCATGTTGTTGGTGGTCGAAGTCCAGTAAAAACCGATCTTGCCGTCCTTCAGCATGCGACTTTGTGCGACGGCGTGGTAGCCAATGCGCTCGGATATGGTGCCGCCGGGCACATTCCAGATTTTCTCGGCGGTGGCGCGGTGTTCCGGGTTCATCACCACCATGTCCGCCGGCAAACGATGGGAAAAGGTGCCAACCTCGCGCGCCGTGCCGCAAGCCGAAGGCTGGCCGGTCAACGAGAAGGGGCTGTTGCCCGGCTCGGAGATCTTGCCGACCAGCAGGTGCACGTTGTACATCATGTTGTTAACCCAGGTGCCGCGCGTGTGCTGATTGAAGCCCATGGTCCAGAACGAGGTGACCTTGGTCTTCGGGTCGGCATAAACCTTGGCGAGGGCCAGCAGCTTGTCCTTCGGCACGCCGGAAATCTCGTGCGTCTTGTCAAGCGTGTATTCGGCAACAAATTTGGCGAATTCGTCGAAACTGATCGGGGAGGATGCCCCCGGGTTGCCTTTTGGCTTGCCGTCCGCGCCGGGATAGCCGTTGTTGTTGGCGACCTGTTCGAGCGGATGATTCGGGCGCAAGCCGTAACCGATGTCGGTAACGCCGCGGTGGAAATTGACGTGCTTGGCGACGAAGTCCTTGTTGACCGAGTTGCTCTGGATGATGTAGTTGCAGATGTAGTTGAGGATCGCCAGGTCGGTCTGCGGCGTGAAGATCATTTCGCTGTCGGCCAGTTCGCAGGAACGGTGGCTGAAGGTGGACAGCACGTTGATCTTGACGTGCTTGG
>JAUXNZ010000036.1 GCA_030682595.1 Rhodocyclaceae bacterium
GTGGCGGCGCCGCGCACGGCGGCGCCTGGAAGATTGCCTATGCCGACTTCGTGACGGCGATGATGGCGTTCTTTCTGCTGATGTGGCTGCTTGGTTCGACCTCCAAGGGCGACCTGAAGGGCATCGCCGATCACTTCCAGACGCCGCTGCTGGTCGCCATGTTCGGCGGCTCGGGCGCCGGCGATGCCTCTTCGATCATCCAGGGCGGCGGGCAGGATCTCTCGCAGGCCCATGGCCAGGTCAAGCGCGGCGACACGAAGAGCGAGCGCAAGATCAGCGAAAAGCGCATGAAGGAAGAATTCGAGCGCATGGAGAAGGAGCGCCTGCAAAGGCTGAAAGTTGACATCGAAGCGCTGATCGAGGCCAGCCCGACGCTCAAGCAGTTCAAGAACCAACTGTTGATCGACATCACCAGCGAGGGTCTGCGCATCCAGATTGTCGATGAGAGAAACCGGCCGATGTTCGACCTGGCCAGTTCAGAGCTCAAGCCCTATACCAAACAAATTTTGCGCGAGATCGGCCCGCTGCTCAACAAGGTGGACAACCGCATTTCCCTGTCGGGACACACCGACGCGACGCCCTATGCCGGAGGCGACCGCGGTTTCGGCAACTGGGAACTCTCCACCAACCGCGCCAACGCCTCGCGCCGCGAGATGATCGCGGGTGGCCTGGACGACGCGAAAATCATCCGCGTGCTCGGCTTCGCCTCGACGGTGCTTTACGACAGGGCGCAGCCGCAAAGCGCCATCAACCGCCGCATCAGCATCGTCGTCCTCAATAAGCGCACCGAAGAAGCCATTCTCGGCGACGGTAAGGAAGCCCCGGCGACTGAAGTGACCGATGCCGGGGAACTGACCGAGCGGGGCATCGTGCCGCCGCCGGTAGGCGCCCCCGCCCGCTGATGCCGCTGCCTACTGGAATAAAAGTCGGCGCTGGCGGGACGGCGTCAGCCGACCTGCCGCGTAAAACGGGGACGGCGTCAGCCGAGCCGCTGCGTAAAACGGCGACGGCTCCGGTGTTGGCGCCCGCAGCGGCGGCTGGTCGCGAGTTCCAGTTCACCGCGGCGGACTTCGAGCGGGTGCGGCAGTTGATCCACAAGCATGCCGGCATATCACTGGCGCCGATCAAGCAGGACATGGTCTATTCGCGCCTGGCGCGGCGCTTGCGGGCGCTTGGCATGAAAAGCTTCGACCAGTATCTGGCCCACCTCGAACGGGGGCATGGTGCGGAATGGGAAACATTCGTCAACTCCCTGACCACCAATCTCACTTCCTTCTTCCGCGAAAATCATCACTTCGAGATGCTGCAAAAGCATCTGTTGCGGCTGGCGCAGCGGCCGATCCGCATCTGGTGTTCCGCCGCCTCCACCGGCGAAGAGCCTTATTCGCTGGCGATCACCGCCTGCGAGGCCTTCAATACCCTGACGCCGCCGGTGCAGATTCACGCCAGCGACATCGATACGAATGTGCTCAAGACCGCCGCGCACGGCGAGTATCCGCTCGAGCGGATCGAGCGGCTGGATGCCGAGCGGCAGCGTAAATATTTCATCAAGGGCGCGGGCGTGCCGACCGGCCAGGTGCGCGTGCGCCCCGAACTGCAAAAGCTGATCACCTACAGCCGCATCAACCTGCTCGATGCCCAATGGCCGTCGGCCAAGGGACCGTTCGATGCCTTGTTCTGCCGCAACGTGATGATCTATTTCGACAAGCCGACGCAGTACCAGATACTCAAGAAATTCGTCCCGCTGCTGCACCCGGACGGCCTGCTCTATGCGGGGCATTCCGAAAGTTTTCTGCATGCGACCGATCTGTTTCGTTCCCTGGGCCGCACCGTCTACGAGCGCACCGACCGCCGCAAATAATGGCGTTGACTGACTGGCTCATCGCCATTGGCGCCTCCACGGGCGGCACCGAGGCGATCAAGGAGGTGCTCGTGCGATTGCCCGCCGCGGTGCCGGGCATCGTCATCGTTCAGCACATGCCCGAAACCTTCACGTCCGCGTTTGCCCGGCGGCTCGACGGCCTGGGCGCGGTGCGCGTTGTCGAGGCGCAGGGCGGGGAACGCATTCAGCCTGGCCACGCCTATCTCGCGCCCGGCCATTCGCACCTGACGGTGAAACGCAGTGGCGCTGGCTGGGTGACTGCACTGGAAAAAACGGCGCCCGTCAATCGCCATCGCCCGGCCGTCGATGTGCTGTTTCATTCCGTCGCCAAAGAGGCCGGCCGGCAAGCCATCGGCGTCATCCTCACCGGCATGGGCAAGGATGGCGCGGCCGGCCTCCTGGCGATGCATCGGGCCGGGGCGTGGACGCTCGGCCAGGATCAGGACAGTTGCGTGGTCTATGGCATGCCGCGTGAAGCGGCGTTGCTCGGCGCGGTCGACGAGGTGGTCAGCCTCGACAGCGTCGCGGCGCGTCTGCTGGCGCGTCTGCGTGTCTGAAAAAGTCGGCGCTGACGGAGCGGAGTCGACTAAAATGCCGCCAGAGGGGTCAGCGCCTCTCACCTATGAACAAAGGAGTAATCCAGCATGACGTTACGGCAGCGGATGTTTCTGGTACTGGGTGTTCTGGCGATCACTGCGCTGGTCGCCAACGGCTTTACCTTCCTCATGTATTTGCGGCTGGCCGACGCGGCCGGACGGCTCGATCCGCAACTCCTGGCGCAGGCCGCCACCACCCGCAACTGGATCATTGCCGTCATTCTTGTTTCCTCCGTAGTCGGCCTGGCCGCATTCATTCATCTGTTGCGCCTCTTGCTGTCCTTGCTGGGCGGTGATCCGCAGTATGCCGCCGACGTGGTCAAGCGTATTTCATCAGGCGATCTTTCCGCCCGCATCGAACTCAAGCCCGGTGACAACAAAAGTCTGCTGGCGGCGATTGCCGGCATGCAAAACAGCCTGCGCGACATGGCCGGCGGGCTGACCGCTGCTTCACTCAAGCTGCGCGGCACTGCCGCCGCATTCGGCCGCGTTACCGGAGGCATGCAGGAGAGCGCGGTCGCGCAGACCGCGGCGGCGCAGGAGACTGGCGGCGCGGTGACGCGCTTGTCCGAGGGGGTCGACGGCATCGCCGCCCAGGCGGCGGAGGTCGACCAGTTGGCGACCACCAGTCTGGCGCATGTCCAGGAGGGCAACGAAAGCTTGTCGCGCATGATTGGCGAGTTGGACGCGGCGGAAAGTTCGGTCCGCGAGATGAGCGGCATGGCGCGCGAATTCGTCGCCAGCGCCTCGGCCATCACCAGCATGACGCGCGAAGTGCGCGATATCGCCGACCAAACCAATCTGCTGGCGCTGAATGCCGCCATCGAGGCGGCGCGCGCCGGCGAGCAGGGCCGCGGCTTTGCTGTGGTGGCTGACGAGGTGCGGAAATTGGCCGAAAAATCCGCCAAGACGGCCAGCGAGATCGACACGGTGACCCGCGGCCTTGAGCAACAGGCGGCAAAGGTCGAGTCGTCGCTGGAGTGCGGCCTGGCGTCCCTGGGCACCTCGCAGGAGCACCTGGAAACCGTCGCGGTGACGCTGGGCGAAATCAACCAGTCGGTCGGCCAGACTAGCGAGGGCATGGGGCGCATCAACGCCGCCGTCGGTCTGCAAGCCCAGGCCAGCAGCGAAATTTCCGCCAATCTCGAACGTATCATCGCGAAGGCGGCGGGTTCAGACGTCACTGTCGGCGAGGTGGTCGCCAGTGCGCAACAACTTGAAACGCTGGCCGGCGAGCTCGAAATCGCCGTGCAACGCTTCAGGCTGTAAAGAATGGCGTAATATTCCCGACGGAATTCATTGGATAGTCATCACGGCAACGGGCCGTTAATCCCGAAAAATCTTCACCGCCCAGGATAGTCAAATGTCAGAACTACTGAAGAATATCGATGCGCGCACCCGCCTGGCCGGCACCAACAAGCTGGAGATTCTGCTGTTTTCGCTGGGCGTCGACCAGCGCACCGGCCGGGAAGAAACCTTTGGCATCAATGTGTTCAAGGTGCGCGAGGTCATGCGTACGCCCCCTGTTACGTCGGCGCCCGACATGCCGAACGCTGTCAAGGGCATGGTGTCCCTGCGCGGCGTGCTCGTGCCGGTGATCGATCTGGCCGATTTCATCGGCATGCAGACCGAGATGCCGCGCGAGATCATGATCGTCACGGAATACAACGGCCACACCCAGGGCTTTCTGGTGCAATCCGTCGATACCATTCTGCGTCTCGACTGGTCGAAGATGCGCGTGCCGCCGGAGATGCTGACCGCCAATCTGGGCGGTCTGGTGACCGCCGTTACCGAACTGCAGGATGGCCGGCTGGTGATGATGCTCGATGTCGAGCGCATCCTCTCCGAGACCGCCAAATACGATGATGACATGGTGTTCAATGCCATTCAGCCCATTGGCAAGGAAGGGCTGACGGTGGTGTATGCCGACGATTCCTCGGTGGCGCGCGGCCAGATCGAGCGCACCCTCAACGCCATGGGTATTCGTGGCATGGCGTCGGTCAATGGTCGGCAGGCCTGGGATGAGCTGCTGAAAATCGCCAACTACACGGACGCCACCGGCCGCAAGGTCAAGGAGATGGTGCAACTGGTGCTCACCGACGTCGAAATGCCCGAGATGGACGGCTACCTGCTGACCAAGAACATCAAGGCCGACCCGCGTTTTGCCGGCGTGCCGGTGATCATGCATTCATCCTTGTCGTCGATGGCCAACCAGCAACTCGGCCGCTCGCTGGGTGTCGATGATTATGTGCCGAAATTCGAGGCGCAGCGGCTGGCTGAAACGCTGGGGCGTTTCCTGCTCAAGGATGAACCGGCGGCGCTGGCGGCCAAAGCTGCCGTTGCGGCCTGAGGAGAACCATGATGGGTGAATTTAGCGCGTTGACCACCGGGCAGAGCCCGGCTTCCATGATCGACAGCGTCGATGCCCGCACCAAGCTGGCGGGGTCGAACCGCATGGAGATTCTGCTGTTCTCGCTGGGCACCAACGAGACCTTCGGCATCAACGTTTTCAAGGTGCGCGAAGTCAGCAAGACCCCGAGCATCACCAAGTCGCCCCACATGCCGAATGGCGTCGAAGGGCTGATCAGCCTGCGCGGCAACGTGATCCCCGTGGTGTCGCTGGCGCAGGTCATGCAACTGGCCGACGCGCCGCCCGGCCGCGGCGGCTCGATGATGGTGACCGAGTACAGCAAGCGCACGCTCGGTTTTCTGGTGCACGATGTCGATCGCATCATCCGTGTCGATTGGGACCGGGTGCGCGCCCCCGAAGCCGTTACAGGTGGAACCCACGCCTACATCACCGCCATCACCGAACTGGATAACGGCAAGCTGGTGTCGATCGTCGACGTCGAACAGATCATGGCGAACACCTTTGGCGAAGCGCTGGTCGGCCAGATCGACAAGGTGGGCGGCGACGCGGATTACGAGATATTTTTTGTCGACGATTCCGCCGTGGCGCGCAAGAAGATCGCCGAAGTGCTCGACAAGATGGGGGTCCGCCACAAGCATGCGCTGAATGGCATGGAGGCCTGGACGCGCCTGTCCGGCATGGCGGCGCACGCGCAGCAAACCGGCAGCAACCTGCGCGACGAGGTGAATGTCATCCTCGTCGACGCCGAAATGCCCGAAATGGACGGTTATGTGCTGACCAGGCACATCAAGTCCGACAAACGCTTCGACGGCATCCCGGTGGTCATGCACTCTTCGTTGTCTTCCGAAGCCAACCGCGCGATGGGCAAGAGCGTCGGCGTCGACGCCTACGTCGCCAAGTTCGATGCCGAGGCGCTGTCCGACGCCCTGCGGCCGCTACTGCTCAGGTCGCAGCGCGACTGATCGACCATTTAACAGCCTCATCCGGAGAACCTTGCATGCCAGCAGATCCCAGCAAAATCAGATTCCTTGTCGTGGATGATTTTTCCACGATGCGGCGCATTGTGCGCAATTTGCTCAAGGAACTGGGTTTTACCAACGTCGACGAAGCCGAAGATGGCGCGGTGGCCTGGCAGAAGATCCAGGGCACCCCCTTCGATTTCATCATCACCGACTGGAACATGCCCAACATGGACGGGCTGACGCTGCTGCAGACGATCCGCGGCCATGCCACCTACAAGACGCTGCCCGTGCTGATGATCACCGCCGAGGCCAAGAAAGAGAACATCATTGCCGCCGCGCAGGCCGGCGCCACCGGCTACATCGTCAAACCGTTTACGGCGGCAACGCTCAACGAGAAGCTGACGAAGATTTTCGAGAAACTGGGTTGGTAGGTGGACATGGCTAAACCGATCAAATTCGACGAATCCGGCGATTCGCAGGACCTGCAAGCGTTGTTCGACACCATCGCCGCCGGACCAGCGGCGGCTGCCGTTGCGGAGCCCGCGGCCGTGGGCGGCTCCGGTGATTCCGACGATCTGCAGAGCCTGTTCGACAGCGTGGCTGAGCAGGTCTCCGCCGGCCCCGCCGCCGCGCCGGCAGTCGCGCCAGGCGCCGCCGCCGCGGTCACGCAGGAAGCCACCTATAACCGCCTCGGCCATATGGTGCGCAAGCTGCATGACAGCATGCGCGAGCTCGGTTATGACAAGGGGTTGGAAGAGACGGCGCGCAAGATTCCCGACGCGCGCGAGCGCCTCGCCTATATCGCCCAGATGACCGAGCAGGCGGCGAGCCGCGTCCTCAATGCCACCGATATTGCCTTGCCGGTGCAAAACGAACTCGAACACCACGCCCGGCAGATGGGCGCGCGCTGGGACCAGATGTTCGCCAATCAGTTATCGGTCGACGAATTCAAGGCGCTGGCCGCCGATACGCGGACCTTCTTTGCCGTTGCGCCGAGCAAAATCGACATCACCAACACCCAGCTCAGGGAAATCATGATGGCGCAGGACTTTCAGGATCTCACCGGGCAGGTGATCAAGAAAGTCGTCGAACTGGTGCAAGGCGTCGAAACGCAGTTGTTGCAGGTGCTGATCGAGGTGATGCCGGAAGAGAAGAAGGCCGATGCCCCGGTTAACCTGATGAATGGCCCGGTGATCAGCGCCGCCGGGCGTACCGACGTGGTCACCAGCCAGGCGCAGGTTGATGATTTGCTGGAAAGTTTAGGATTCTGATTCGGTGTTGAACGCCGAAGGGAGATTGTTATGAGTGATTTTGCCGGAATGGAAGACCTGCTGCTGGACTTCCTGACAGAAGCCACCGATTTGCTGTCGGATGTCGACAACAAACTGGTCGACCTCGAAAAAAATCCGCAGGATGCACGCCTGCTGAATGACATTTTCCGGGGTTTCCACACCATCAAGGGCGGTGCGGGTTTTCTCAATGCCGCCGAGCTGGTGACGCTCTGCCACCTGACAGAAAACCTTTTCGACAAGCTGCGCACCGGCGAACTGATCCTGACCAAGGAAATCATGGACAGCATCATGGCCGCCACCGGCACGGTACGCGACATGTTCGGCCATCTGGACAGCGGCGTGCTGCCGCCGCCTGCCGATGCGCATCTGATCGCCAACCTCAAGGCCGCGCTGGCCGGCGAGCCGGTTGTGGCAGCAGTGCCCGCCGCAGTTGCCACTTCGGTTGCTGCGCCAGTTGCCGCCGCCGCACTGACGGCCGGCCCCGACTGGACGCAGTTGCATGGCGCGGTTGCTGGCGCCGCCGCCGTATCCTCGCACGACGGCGTCGCCGTAGCGCCGACTTCTGTGGCGGAAACCGGGATGCACACCCAGGTCGCCGATCAGACGCCCGAAGTCATCATCCAGCACGCCGTCGGCCGCCGCGCCACCGACAAGCCGGGCGCGGCAGCCGTTTCGGTCCCCGCCGGGCGCCGTGACAGCGAAAAGGGCCGCGACAACTCGATTCGCGTCGACACCTCGCGCCTCGATCAGGTGCTCAACCTCTCGGGTGAGATCGGCCTCACCAAAAACCGCCTCAACGCCCTGCGCAGCGACATCCTCAACGGCCGCTCCGACACCGACACCCTGCATGCACTCGACCAGGCCGTGAGCCAGCTCGATCTGCTGGTATCCGACCTGCAAAACGCGGTGATGAAAACGCGCATGCAGCCGATCGGCCGGCTGTTCCAGAAATATCCGCGCATCGCCCGCGATCTGGCCCGCAACCTCGGCAAGGATGTCGAACTGCTGCTGGTCGGCGAAGAAACCGAAATCGACAAAACCATGATCGAGGACCTCTCCGACCCGATCATCCACCTGATCCGCAATGCCGTGGATCATGGCGTCGAAGGCCCGCAAGAGCGGCTCGCCGCCGGCAAGCCCGAGAAGTCACAGGTGCGGCTCGAAGCGCGCCAGGAAGGCGACCACATCGTCCTGATCGTCGCCGACGATGGCAAGGGCATGAACGCCGAGAAGCTGCGCGCCAAGGCGCTCGAAAAAGGCATCATCACCGATGAAGAAGCCAACAGCATGGACGAGCGCCAGAGCTTCAACCTGGTGTTCTTGCCCGGCTTTTCGACCATGGAAGTCGCTTCCGACGTATCCGGCCGGGGCGTCGGCATGGACGTGGTCAGAACCAACATCCAGAAGCTCAATGGCAGCATCGAGATCAAGTCGGTGCCCGGCAAGGGCACCTCGTTTGTCATTTCCCTGCCGCTGACGCTGGCGATCCTGCCGGTGCTGCTGGTGCAACTGGGCGAGCAACCCTTCGCCGTGCCGTTGTCGATGGTGCGCGAGATTCTGCCCATCCAGATCGAGCAGGTGCAGGAAGTCGGCGGGCGCGCGACGATGGTGGTGCGTGGCGAAGTCATGCCGATCTACCCGATCTGCAGCCTGCTCGGCTGGACGCCGGTGCAGGTGCCCGAATATGGCGTGCTGATGCAGACCGCCGATCACGCCTTCATCCTCGCCATCGACGGCTTCATGGGCCGCGAAGACGCCGTCATCAAGTCGCTCGAAGACTTCCGCCCGAAAGGCGTGGCCGGCGTCACCACGCTGTCCAACGGCCAGATCGTGCTGATCCTCGACATGAAAGAACTGCTCGCCGACATGGGCGAAAACCGCGGCGTGCCGCGCTCCGCGCTGGTTCCCGAGCAGCGCACGGCAGCGTAGGTAAAGCCTGCCCCCTCCCGGCCTCCCCCTCGCGGGGAAGGTGACTGTTGCTCGCTGCGCTCGTCTATTACGGGGAGCTTCGTTGTGGTCTGATGTGCAGATTGCGGCTGGCGCCGCGTGCCGTCTCGCCTTGGGGCGGCCCGGCGGCAAGACTGCAGGTTTTCTCCCCTCGCCCCTTGCGGGAGAGGGGCCGGGGGAGAGGGGGAGTCACCCGAGAAAGCCCTTATCCCGCTTGCGGGAGAAGGGTGCGTATCTCGAAGTGCAGGGTGCCCAGGTCGCCCATGATCCAGGTCGCCTCCGGTGCGCCGAGCCCGGCGACGGTGCCGGGGTTGACGAGCCAGGTGCGGCCGCCCTTGACATTCGGTTCTTCCTGCAGCTTTGGCACATGGCTATGGCCGCAACAGACCAGGTCGTAATCGCCGGTGCAGGCGAAAGCGCGGCCGATATGCGGATAGTGGGTGACAAAGACGCGGCGGCCGCCCAGCTCGATGCTGGCATCGTTGCCGTGGTAGTGCAACAACCCTTCCGAATGACAGGCCAGACGGGCAATGGTCACCGGGTCGCCGAGGTTGTTGCCATGCACGACGTGAATCGGCAGGCCGAGCTTCAGCGACGCCTTGAGCGTGCTGGTGCCGATCAGGTCGCCGCAGTGGATTACGGATTCCGCACCTTCGGCCTTGGCAATCTCGATGGCCGTCGCCAGCAGCGGGCCGCGGTCGTGGCTGTCGGAAACGATGCAGATTTTCATGGTTGCCGTGCTCAGATAATGATGGGCGGGTAATATTCCTCGCCATCGTTGGCCTTCCTGAAATCAACCGCGTTCATGCCCGAACGCAAGCTCATGCGCTTGCGCTCATGGTCGGACTGCACCTGCAGCAAGGTGATCACGCAGTCGCCCAGGCTGTCATACTCGTCCTTGCCGGTGCCGAATTGTTCGGCTTCGATGTAATAAAACTGGCAACGGAAGCGGCTGTGGTGCTTGTCACCGGTCTTGAAAATCACGAAGTGTGCGTCGCGCTCAACCCAGGTCAGGCTGGGGCAGGGCGTGGTCGCGCTGTCGAACGGGTCGAGCAACAGCTCGGCCTCGACGCTTTCCACTGCCACCGGCTTGCCATAGCGTTCCTGCAAGGCCTGGTTGACGAGTCGACGCTCGCTGGTGGTGAAATCGGGGGTTGAATTGGGCATGGCGGGTTTCCTGAAGATATTTGGGCGGGACAAAATACCGTGCGATAAAAAGCGCCGGGGCGCAAGAATATCGTAAGATTCCGGTAGCTCTGCGGCATTATAAGTTTTCACGATTGCCGCAGCAGTAAAAGAGGCATATGATTCTGCACACGAAGGATTAACCCACCCTTTCAACCACCCACTAATTACCGGAGGAATAACAATGAATTTTGACAAAGAGCTGGATGCCCGTGGCCTGAACTGCCCGCTGCCGATCCTGCGTGCCAAGAAAGCGCTCGGCGAACTGACCAGCGGCCAGGTGCTGCGCATTCTTGCCACCGACCCCGGCTCCGTGAAGGACTTCGTCGCCTTCGCCAAGCAGACCGGCAACGAACTGCTCTCCAGCGCCGAGAACAACAAGGAATTCGAGTTCTACATCAAGCGCAAGTAAGCCCGCCAAAAGGCGCCGTTGATCGGCGCCTTTTTCGCGTCTGGCATATAAGTATTTTAGTCTTTTAGACTTTTCTGAAATTCCGCGCCCCCCCCCGAGCGATTCAGGAGGAAACCATGACCGACACCACCAACATCGACGAACTGATCAACCAGCGCCTCGAAGCCCTGCTGCCGCAAAAACTCGAAGCCCTGCTGCAAGCGCGCGAAGAAGCGAAGACGCCCTCGCTGGCCATCATCGCCACCAAAGGCACGCTGGACTGGGGATATCCCCCTTTCATCCTCGCTTCCACCGCCGCCGCGCTGGGCTGGGATGTCACCATCTTCTTCACCTTCTATGGCCTGCAACTGGTCAAGAAGGATCTTTCCGACCTCAAGGTCAGCCCGCTCGGCAACCCCGGCATGCCCATGAAAATGCCCTTCGGTCCTGACTGGTTCAAGAGCATGAACTGGAACATCCCCAACATCGTGCAGGGCAACGTCCCTGGTTTCGAGAGCCTGGCCACCGCCTTGATGCAACAAACCATCAAGAACAACGGCGTCGCCAGCCTCACCGAACTGCGCGAACTCTCGCAAGAAGCCGGCGTCAAGTTCTCCGTCTGCCAGATGACCGTCGAGTTGTTTGGTTTCGACCACAACGACTTCGTCGACGGCATGGAATATGTCGGCGCCGCCTCCTTCCTGCCGGTCGCCCAGGTGGCCGATGTGACCCTGTTTATTTGAGAAGTTGTCGTATCGCCGCAACGCGGAGGGTTTGAGGTGATGGGTGAAGGCAGACAAACCGTTGTCACCTGCCGCCAGAAAGCCTAAAGTAGCCCCGACTTGTTGTCGTTTGTCAGCAAATATCGCTAACTGCTTGAATTCAACCCAAAAGGGGGAAGCATGAAACTCAATAAAATCGCTGCACTGCTCGCCGTCGCCGGACTGTCCACCTCGGCCTTCGCCACCAATGGCATGAACATCGAAGGCTACGGCCCGATCGCATTAGGCATGGGTGGCGCTTCCTTCGCCTATGACAACGGCCCTGGTGCCATGATGGGCAATCCGGCCACCCTTGGCCTGATGGCACAGGGGAGTGGCATTGGTGCCGCATTGGGCTTCCTCGGTCCGGATGTCGGAGTGACCCATCCCCTGGCCGGCTCGATCGGTTCCGGCGGCGACGCCTACTACATGCCGGCTATTGGCTATGTACGCAAGGAAGGCAAGCTGACCTACGGTATCGGTGTGTATTCGCAGGGAGGCATGGGTACCGAGTTTGGTGCAACTTCTTTCATGGCAGCAGGTACTGGGCAGGACGTTCGCTCCGAAGTGGGTGTCGGTCGCTTTATCCTGCCGCTGGCCTATAACGTGAATGACCAACTGACGATTGGTGGTTCTGTAGACTGGGTCTGGGCCACTATGGACATTAAAATGGCGGCCAGCGGTGCTCAATTTAATGCAATGACAACTGGAATGACAGCGGGTCTAGGTGGTGCGATGACTGCCTTAGTAACTGGCGGCGCCAATACATTCCGCATCGATTTCTCAGATAATAATGATTTCAATGGTAAGGCCTTCGGCTCCGGTTTCGCCGGCAAGTTGGGTCTTGTGTACAAGGTCAGCCCGGCGCTTACGGTGGGAGCTGCTTACCACTCAAAAACCAATCTGGGTGACATGAAGACCGACGATAATGGTGCGGCTTTCTCTGCGTTTAATTCTGGAGTGTCGATGGGTGCCGCCATGCCGGGCAAAATCACCATCCGCAATTTCCAGTGGCCTGAAACCTACGGTCTCGGCATGGCATTCCAGGCAACCGATAAGCTGATGATCGCGGCAGACTACAAGCGCATCAACTGGTCCGGGGTCATGCAAGATTTCAACATGACTTACAGTACCGGTGCGCTGGGTGGGGCAGACTCTGCCGACTTCAGAATCAGCCAGAACTGGAACGATCAGGACGTCTTCATGATTGGTGCTTCATACCGGATGAACGAGGCCTTGACACTGCGTGTCGGCGGAAACTTTGCCAAGAACCCGGTGCCGGATAATCGCGTTCATCCGTTGTTCCCGGCGATTGTTGAAGAGCATTACACCTTTGGCGCGGGCTATATGCTGAGCAAGAAGAGCGCGGTTGACTTCGCATTGTCCTATGCACCCAAAGTAACTGTCACCGGGACACAGATGACTGATGGTGCAATGGGTAGTGGTGTTACCGCCAATCCTCTGACCATCACGCACTCCCAGCTAAGCTGGCAAGTGCAGTACGGCCATCGCTTCTGATCGCTGACAGCATCAAAAAAGGCCGGCAGGGTTAAACCTTCCGGCCTTTTTTATAGCTCTACCGATAAATACGACTGATCCTGCGTGAATAAATTCAAGGAGGCATGATGAAAAGAATTCTGGCTGGTGTTGTTCTCGCTGTGTTTTCGCTGCTGGCGCATGCCTTGCAGCCCTATGTCACCGCCGACAAGGTGGCGGGGGGTGACATCAAGGCCGTGATGGCGGCGGCGGAACGGAAATTGACGGCCGAGGGGTTTGCGGTGATTGGCCAGCATCTGCCGGCGGGTTTGCCGCAGCATGGCGTGATCGTGGTGACCGAGCCGGGCTTTTCGGCGGCGCTGTTGCAGATCGGCGGTTCGGCCGTGGTCGGGTTGCCGATTCGCGTCGGGGTCAAGGCGGATGGCACCGTGTCCTATCTCAACCTCGAATACTGGCAGCGCGCCTTTTTGCGCCAGGATTACGCCAAGGCCGAGGAGGCGGTGAAGGCGACCACGGCCAAACTGCAAAAGGCGCTGGGCGCGGGCAAGGCATTTGGTGGTGACGTCAAGGTCGGAAACCTGCCGACCTACCGCTACATGGCGGGGATGGAGCGCTTTGCCGACAAGACCGAGTTGAAGGCCTATGGCAACTTTGACGAAGCGGTGAAGACCATCCGCGACAACCTCGTCAAGAATACCGCCAAGACAGCCAAGGTGTATGAGGTCGTCAATGTGGAGAAGAAACTCGCCGTGTTCGGCGTGGCGACGAATGATGCCGAAAATGGCGAAGGTACCTGGGCGAAGAAGATCGGTCCCGACCATATCGCCGCCCTGCCGTGGGAAATCTTTGTGGTCGACAACAAGGTCCACGCCCTGTTCGGCCGTTATCGTACCGCGTTGGCCTGGCCCGATCTGGGCATGTTCCAGTTCATGGGCATCGCCAGCCACCCGGACAGCACTGCGGAAATGATGGCAAAGGTGGCCGGCGGCACCTATTCGGCGCAGGGTAATTAAGCGCGACAGGCGGGCAGTCCAGCGCCCGCCAAGCTAGCGCAGGCCAGCGCCAGCCCGGGATGGTCAGCGGGTGTTACGGCGGTCAATCAGGAAGAGAGGCGCCCACAAGGCGCCTTGCAGCGTGACGGCCAGGCCGTGCAGCAGGGCGCCGGCCACGGCGATATCGGCCGGCAGGCCGGCCAGCAGCCAGTAGGTGGCCATGGCTGCTTCGCGCGTGCCGTAGCCGCCGACCGAGACCGGCAGGGCGGTGACGATGAATACCGGTGCGGCGATCGCGGTGAGATAGAGTACCGGGACGTCGGGGGTGACGGCGTGGAGCGCCGCCCACAGTGCCGCGATGGTGGCGATTTGCACGATGGCCGAGCTGACGAAGGTGAGTTGCGCGAGCCGGGCGGTTTCGGACAGCAGGCGCAGCAGGCGGGCCGGCAGCCGCTGCGGGGCGAGATTCAACCGGGCGCCGAGCGCGCGCGCGGCAAAGGGGATGCCCAACGCAAGCGCGATGCCCGCGAGGTGCGCGTAGAGCGTCGCCGGAGCCAGGCCGGGCTGCGACACGATGGGCACGACGGCGAGCGCGAGCCAGGCCAGCCACGCGATGACGCACAGCGCCCAGAGGCCCGAGAGTCGGTCCAGGGCGACCGAGGCGGCTGACTTGAGCAGTGGATTGCCAAGCTTCTGTAATATGACAGCGCGGTAAGCATCGCCGCCCAGCGTTGCGCCGGGCAGCACGGTGTTGAGCGCGACGCCCCGGCCATAGGCGGGCAGGAGGGTGCCGGCGCTGGCGACGAGGCCGAGATGGCGGGCAATGATCAGCCAGCGCCAGGCCGAGACGATGTTGGCGAGAATGCCGAGGCCGACGGCCAGGGCAAACCAGTAAAAGTCGGCGCTGGCGAGACGGCGCAGCAAGGCGGCGCCATCGACGGCCCAGGCAATCAGGCCGAGCAGGACGAATGAAACGAGTAACCGGACGGCCAGCCGCAGCACGGGATGTCTGCTCACCGGGGTAGTGGCGTCGGGGGAATGAGCCCCCCCCGAAAAACTCGCTTCGCTCGTTTCTCCCCCCAGGGGGCCAAGAAACACTTGGGGCGGCCCGGCGTGTTTCTTGAGAGATATTGCGCACCGCCATGCGGCGCGTGACAGATGGGGATGACGGTGGCGAGCGGGACGCTCATGCTTGCAGCCGCTCGTTCTGGGCGACGATCTTGGCGAGCGTGGCCCGGAAAGCCGCCAGCCGTTCGCGCTCCTGCGCCACGACGGCGGCCGGGGCGCGGGCGACGAAGCTTTCCGTCGCCAGCTTCTTTTCGGCCTTGACGATCTCGCCTTCGAGGCGGGCGATTTCCTTGCCGAGCCGTTCTTTTTCGGCGGCGACGTCGATCTCGATTTTCAGCATCAAGCGGAATTCGCCGACGATCTGCACCGGGGCGTCGGTGTCGGGCAGGGTGGCGACGGCGGTCACTTCCGAGAGCTTGGCGAGCGCCGCGAGATAGGGGGCGTAGGCGGTCAGTTGCGCCATCTCGCCAGCGCCGACTAATGGTACCTTTTGGGCTGGTGAGAGGTTCATCTCGCCGCGCAGGCTGCGGCAGGCGGTGATCAGCGATTTGAGCGTGGCGACCCAGGCTTCGGCGGACGCGTCAATACGCGACGGATCGGCCACCGGATAGGCTTGCAGCATGATTGTCGCTGCATGAGTCGCCGTCTCGCCAGCGCCGACTTTTGCGCGTCCGGCGAGCGGGGCAACGGTCTGC
Organism: Rhodocyclaceae bacterium; assembly: GCA_030682595.1. Lineage (GTDB taxonomy): Bacteria > Pseudomonadota > Gammaproteobacteria > Burkholderiales > Rhodocyclaceae > Sulfuricystis. The sequence goes on from JAUXNZ010000036.1 coordinate 15,640, forward strand.
CAGAGCTCTTCGGTAATGAAGGGGATCAGCGGGTGGGCGAGGCGCAATACGGTTTCGAGTACGCGCAACAGTGTGCGCCGGGTGGCGCGCTGCTCTGCTTCATTGCCGGTCTGGAGCTGCACCTTCGCCAGTTCGACATACCAGTCGCAGTATTCGTCCCAGACAAATTCGTAAATCGTTTTGGCCAGCAGGTCGAATCTGTAATCGGCGAAGTGTTTGGCGACATCGGCCTCGACGCGCTGCAACTGGCTGACAATCCAGCGGTCGGCGGGGGAGCAGTCGAGCGGCAGCGCCGCGTCGAGGCCGCAGTCCTTGCCCGCACAATTCATCAGCACAAAGCGGCTGGCGTTCCACAATTTGTTGCAGAAGTTGCGATAGCCCGCGCAGCGCTGCATGTCGAACTTGATGTCGCGGCCCGGGCTGGCCAGCGACAGGAAGGTGAAGCGCAGGGCGTCGGTGCCGACGCCGGCGATGCCGCTCGGGTATTCCTTGCGCGTGCGCTTCTCGATTTGCGCGGCCTGCTTCGGGTTCATCAGGCCGGTGGTGCGTTTGGCGACCAGCGCGTCCAGGCTGATGCCGTCAATCAGGTCGATCGGGTCGAGCACGTTGCCCTTGGATTTGCTCATCTTCTGGCCTTCCGCGTCGCGGATCAGACCATGCACATAGACGTCCTTGAACGGAATCTTGCCGGTGATGTGCTTGGTCATCATCACCATGCGCGCCACCCAGAAGAAGATGATGTCGAAGCCGGTGACCAGCACCGTCGACGGCAGGTACAAATCGAGCGCGGGATTCGATTTTTGCGGCCACTCGGGCGTCCAGTCGAGTGTCGAGAAGGGCCAGAGCGCCGAAGAATACCAAGTATCGAGCACATCCGGGTCGCGCGCCAGTCCGCCGTGATAGCCGTCGTTCTTCGCCAGGGCGGAGGCTTCGGCTGCGTCGTGGGCGACATAGATGCGGCCGTCGTCGGTGTACCAGGCGGGAATCTGGTGGCCCCACCACAACTGGCGCGAAATGCACCAGTCCTGGATGTTGTTGAGCCACTGGTTGTAGGTGTTCACCCAGTTTTCCGGGACGAACTTGATCTCGCCGGAGGCGACGCATGCCAGTGCCTTGCCGGCGATGCTCGTGCCGTCCTTGCCGGGCTTGGTCATGGCGACAAACCACTGATCGGTGAGCATCGGCTCGATGACGGCATTGGTGCGGTCGCCGCGCGGCACCATCAGCTTGTGCGGCTTGACCGAGACAAGCAGGCCAGCCGCTTCAAGATCGGCGACGATGGCCTGGCGGGCGGCGTAGCGATCCATGCCGCGATACTTCTCCGGACCATGTTCGTTGATGCGCGCGTCGAGCGTGAAGATCGAGAGCGGCGTCAGGCCGTGACGATGACCGACCTGCCAGTCGTTGAAGTCGTGGGCCGGGGTGATCTTGACGCAGCCGGTGCCGAATTCCTTGTCGACATAGGCATCGGCGATAACGGGAATGGCGCGGTCGGTCAGCGGCAGTCGCAACTGTTTGCCGACCAGATGGGCATACCGCTCGTCGTCGGGATTGACCGCGACGGCGACGTCGCCGAGCATGGTTTCCGGCCGCGTCGTCGCGACGGTGAGCGAGCCATTTCCGCAGGCGAAAGGATACTGGATTTCCCACATGAAGCCGTCCTCTTCCGCGCTGACGACTTCGAGGTCGGAAACGGCGGTGAGCAGCTGCGGGTCCCAGTTGACAAGGCGTTTGCCACGATAGATCAAACCTTCCTTGTAAAGTCGGACGAAGGTCTCGGTGACGATCCCTGACAGCCCGGCATCCATCGTGAAGCGTTCGCGCGTCCAGTCGGGCGAAGTGCCGAGGCGGCGCATTTGCTGGGTGATGCTGCCGCCCGAATACTCCTTCCACTCCCAGACTTTTTCGAGAAATTTCTCGCGACCGAGTGCATGGCGGCTGACGCCCTGCGCGTCCAGTTGGCGTTCGACAACGATCTGCGTGGCGATGCCGGCATGGTCGGTGCCCGGCTGCCACAGCGTGTTGGCCCCGCGCATGCGGTGGTAGCGCGTCAGCGCATCCATGATGGCCTGGTTGAAACCGTGGCCCATGTGCAGTGTGCCGGTGACATTCGGCGGCGGCAGCAGGATGCAGAAATTATCGTGCTTCGTGGTGTCGAGACCGGCGGCGAAATAGCCGCTCGATTCCCAGACGGGATACCAGTGCTGCTCGATGGCGGCGGGCTCAAAGCTCGCGGGAAGCTCGTCGGGCCGTCCCAAGGGTTTCTCGGCCCCTTGCGGGGAGGGCGAAGCGGAGCGTGGCTTACGGGGTGGGTTCTTTTCGAGTTGTTCCATTGTTCAGTATCTCTAGCAAGTGCGGCAGCAGGGTGTGGCGTGCCTTGGCATCCAGTTCGGTGAGGATGTTCTGGCTGGCGTTCGCCACGGCGGCGGGCAGCACTTCCACCAGCCACGCCGACAGTTCGTTTTCGACGTCCGCCCGCAGGGTGGCGAGCAGCGCTTCGCTGTCGCGCGGGGCGGTTTCAGGGGCATCGACCACCTCGGTCAGCACGGGGAAGTCGACGTCGTTTTCTGCGTTGTGCGCGGCGGCGACTGTGGTTTCCTCGTTCGCCACCTCGACCACGCGCGCCACGAAACTGCGATGGCGGCGCATCAGCGCGTCGGCCTGAGTGATCACGTCATCTTCCTGGGACATCATCACAAGCCGCCGGAAATGTCGCGGCTGTCGACGGCGTAGCCGCGCTCGCGATAGAACTTGAAGCGCTCGCGGGCCGGCAGGCGGTCGGTGTCATCGGTGCTGACGATTTCGACGAGATGTTCAAAACGTGAAAACGTCGCGGGCAGGGTGTTGCCAAGATTGAGCAGGCAGTTTTCCTGCAGCGCCCCATCCAGCGTGTCGGTCAGCAAAATCGGCGTCTCGCCGGCCAGCGGCGAATCGATCCGGCAATGCGGCAGAAAGGACAGCGCCGGTTGCGTCCACAGCAGGCGATCCAGCTGCGCGGCCTGTGCGGCGTCCGGCACATAGACAAGCACTGGCGGACGTTCGGCCCAGGCCTGTTGCAGCCACTGCGCAGCCGCCTGGATGCGGTCGGCCGCGCCGTGGAGAAACGAGATACGGGTCACTGCGCCGTCTCGCCAGCGCCGACTTTTTTCGCCGCGCGCGCCAGCAGGAAATGAGTGAGTAGCGGCACGGGCCGTCCCGTCGAACCTTTCTCCTTGCCGGAACGCCAGGCGGTGCCGGCGATGTCGAGATGCGCCCAGTCGTATTTCTTGGTGAAGCGCGACAGGAAGCAGGCGGCGGTGATCGTGCCGGCCGGCCGGCCGCCGATGTTGCCCATGTCGGCGAAATTGCTCTTCAACTGTTCCTGATAGTCGTCGAACAGCGGCAGTTGCCAGGCGCGATCCCAGCCGTCATGGCCGGCGTCAAGCAGTTCGCGCGCCAGAGCGTCGTCGTTGGCGAGCAGGCCGCTGACGACACCGCCGAGGGCGATCACGCAGGCGCCGGTAAGCGTGGCGACGTCGATGACGCAGTCGGGTTCGAAGCGCTCGACATAGGTCAGCGCATCGCACAGAATCAGCCGGCCTTCGGCATCGGTGTTGAGGATTTCGATGGTCTGGCCGGACATCGAGGTGACGATGTCGCCGGGACGAATCGCGCCGCCGCCCGGCATGTTTTCGACGGTCGGCACGACGGCGATGATGTTGAGCGGCAGTTTCATCATGGCCGCTGCTTTGAGCGTCGCCAGCACGCTGGCGGCGCCCGACATGTCGAACTTCATCTCGTCCATTTCCGCGGCGGGTTTCAGCGAAATGCCGCCGGTATCGAAGGTGACGCCCTTGCCAACCAGCACGATGGGCTTGGCACCTGGCTTGCCGCCCAGATGCTTGACGATGATGAATTGCGGCGGCTGGTGCGATCCCCTCGAGACCGCCAGCAACGAATGCATGCCCAGCTTTTCCATGGCGGCGCGATCGAGTACCTCGACCGCCAGCCCATGCTCACGGCCCAAAGTTCCGGCTTGTTCGGCCAGATAGGTGGGCGTGCAGATATTGCCGGGCAGATTGGCCAGGTCTTTCATGTAATTCATGCTGCTGGCGATGGCCTGGCCTTCGGATAGCGCCTGCTCGGCGGCGGCCAGCTCGGTGCGGCGTTCGACGCAGAAAGTCAGCTTGCGCAAGGGACGGCGCACATCGTCCTTTTTCGACTTCAATTGATCGAAGCGGTAAAGCGTTTCTTCGGCCACCAGCACGGCCTGGCGGACGCGCCAGGCGACGCCGCGTTTTTTTACCGGTAGTTCGGTGAGATAAACCGTGCCGTCGAAGCCGCCGGTTTCGTTCAGCGTGCGCACCGCCGTGGCGATGGCGGCGCGGTATTCCTTTTCGCGGAATTCGCGTTCTTTGCCGAGGCCGACGAGCAGGACGCGGTCCGCTTCCGTTCCCGGCACCTTGTGCAGCAGCAGGGTATTGCCGGCCTTGCCTTCCATGTCGCCGCGGCGCAGCAGTTCCGCCAGATAGCCGCGCGCGGCATTGTCGAGCAGTTCCGCCGGCAGGGACAGCTTGCGCGATTCGAAGACGCCGACGACGACACAGGCGGTACGCTGCTTTTCCGGGCTACCGCTCTTTATGCTAAATTCCACCGCGTTCCCCTCAAGATTTTGGAAAATGTGAAGTTTAAGCAAATTTCACGACATTTCCGCAACTTTCCATTGAATTCCAGCATTTTCCGGCAGCCCAGACAATGATCTTCCAGCGCGCCGCCCAGCGCGAATTTGCCCAGACAGCCGCCACGGTATTTGTCGCCCTGTTCGCGATCATGCTGACGACCCAGTTGATTCGCCTGCTGGGTCAGGCCGCCGGGGGGCGCATCGCTTCAGAAGCGGTGGTTGCCATGCTCGGTTTCACCGCGCTCAACTATCTGCCGGTCCTGTTGTCGCTGACTCTGTTCATCGCGATTTTGCTGTCCTTGTCGCGCGTTTATCTCGATTCGGAGATGGCGATCTGGTTCTCCGCCGGCGTGCCGCTCACGGCCTGGATGCGTCCGGTGTTGCGGTTTGCCCTGCCGCTGGTCCTCGTGATCGCCGTGCTGGCCCTGTTCCTTTCGCCGTGGGCGATTTCCCAGCGTGCCGACTATCAGGACCGCATGGACCGCCGCGACGATGTGGCGCGCGTCAGCCCCGGCGCCTTCAAGGAGTCGGCGCGCGGCGACCGGGTGTTTTTTGTCGAGTCGGTGACGGACAGAGACACCCGGGAAGATCACGTCAAGAACATCTTCATCCATTCGCTGCAGCATGGCCGGCTGGGCGTCATGGCGGCCGCGCAAGGCCATACCGAGGTGGCCGCCAACGGCGACAAATTCATCGTGTTGACCGATGGGCGGCGTTACGAGGGCGCGGCCGGGACTGCCGAATATCGGGTGATGGCGTTCGAAAGTTATGCCATGCGTATTGAAGCTCAGGAAAACCGCGGTATCGACAAATCAACCAAAAGCATGCCGATTCTGGAGCTGTTGCGCGATCGCAATCCGGCCAGCCAGGGCGAGTTGCTGTGGCGGATCGGCGTGCCACTGTCCGCCCTGACGCTGGCGCTCTTGGCGATTCCGCTCTCATTCGTCAATCCGCGCGCCGGACGCACCAATAATCTGCTGTTCGCATTGCTGACCTTCATGATTTACAACAACCTGCTGTCGCTAAGCCAGGCCTGGGTGGCGCAGGGACGCCTGCCCTTCGAGGTCGGCGTCTGGGCGGTGCATGTGCTGATGTTTCTTGCCCTGGTGCTGCTGTTCTGGAAGCGACTGGCGGTTTTTTCAGTGTGGCGGCTATGGCGTTGATGGTGTATGAGCGCCATCTGGCGCGGGAAATTTATGGCGCAACCCTGCTCGTGCTGGCGGCGTTTCTGTCCCTGTTCGCCTTTTTCGATTTGCTTCATGAAATGGCCGAGATCGGCAAGGACAACTATCAGTTGCAGCATGCCGTCGCCTATGTCGCCCTGACCCTGCCGGGTCGGGCCTATGAAATCTTTCCGATTGCCGTGCTGATCGGTTCGCTGTATGCCCTGACCCTGCTGGCGCGGCATTCCGAAATCACGGTGCTGCGCGCTGCCGGCCTGTCAACCGCCAACCTGCTGACGACGCTGGCGAAAATCGGTGTCGTTTTCGTTGTCGTGACGTTCATTCTCGGCGAGTTCGTCGCGCCGCCGGCCGAGCGGGCGGCGCAGCAGCTGCGGCTGACGGCGATGAGCAAACTGGTGGGGCAGGAATTCCGCTCCGGGTTGTGGGTAAAGGACGGTCTGTCGTTCATCAATGTGCGCGAGGTGCTGCCGGATGCGAGTCTGCGCCAGATCCGCGTGTATGGTTTTGATGAAATGTATCGTCTGCGCTCGATCAGCGAAGCAGCGGAAGGCCGATTTCTCCCGCCCGGCCACTGGCGCCTGACCCGCGTGGTCAAAACCGAATTCGACGCCACGCCCGGCCAGGAAAGCGCGCGGGTGACGCGCCAGGATGAACTGGTGTGGCAATCGGCGCTCAGTCCGGACATTCTGGCGGTGTTGCTGGTGGTTCCCGAACGCATGTCCCTGGTTAACCTTTACCAATACATCCGGCATTTAAGCGACAACCAGCAGAAAACCGAGCGTTACGAAATCGCGCTGTGGAAAAAACTGATTTATCCGCTGGCGGCCCTGGTGATGATGGCGTTGGCGCTGCCTTTCGCCTATGCCCACAGCCGCCAGGGGGCGGTGAGCGTCAAGGTGTTCGCCGGGGTAATGCTGGGCATCCTGTTTCACATGCTGAATGGACTGTTTTCGCATCTCGGGGTGATCAACAACTGGCAGCCGTTGATGGCCGCCATGACGCCCAGCGTCATTTTTCTGCTGGCGGCGGCGACGATGCTGTGGTGGGTCGAGCGACGTTGACGATTCGAGTACCGGCCAGTCGGTCGTGCAGGAATTGCCGGTCGCGGTCGAACAACGCCCAGAGCAGGCCGATGCCCGATAGCACCGAGGGCCAGGCCAACAGGTAGCGCAGCAGCGCGCGCCGGATTGACGGCGGCTGGCCGCCATCTCCACCAGAGGTTGCCACGATCTGCATCCGCCACGTTTTCATTGCCAGTGTTTGGCCGCTGCGGTGCCATTGATAAACAAAATAGAGTCCGGCAGCGGCGGCAACATTTAGCCAAATTGTCCACCCGGGCAGGGCGGCTTGCCAGATAACGCCGATGAGCAGGTGCGGTATCAGAACCAGCGCCGAAATGACTCCCAGCAACAGCAATGATTCATAGAACATGCCGGCGAGCCGTCGGCCGAGGCTAGCCGGGGGCTGGGTTGCTGCGGACAAGATCGGTTATTCCTCGGCGCAGGGCAGACTGGCCGACGTGCTGGCCGCCGCATCCGGAGGCGCTTGCGAGGCAGTTGTTTGCGGCACCACCAGGGGACTACGCGGTGACTTGAGCGGCGACAGCGGCGAGCGGCTTGGGCTCGCCGCGGGGGCGGTGGGCAGTGCTGCCTGACTCGTGGTGCGAGTAGTCGTCGCAGGACTTGCAACGAAACCCGCAACCGCAGGCTGGGTGGGTGTTTTGGGTGGCGGGCGCTGGGCTGCTTCCTTTTTCAGGCGATCCCTTTTTTCTTGTGAAAGGGTGCTGTATTCATCCCACTTTTGCTTGACTGCCAGGCGCTCTTCGACCGGGTATTGTTGCAGGGCCTTGAACTTTTCGCGGGCAGCTTTGCGTTCGGCGGGGGCGAGCCGCGCCCACTCTTTCATGTTGCGCTGTACGCTGGCCTGCTCTTCCGGGGACATGCCGGGATAACGCTGGGCAATGCCCAGCCATTTCTTGCGCCGGAAGGATTCCATGGCTTCCCATTCGGCCGCCAGCGGTGCCAAAATGGTTTTTTGTTCTGTCGAGAGCACCGACCAGTTGGGTTGATCAAGTGGCGTTACGACTACCTTGGCCTGCCATTGCCAGATAAGTCCGGCGCAAAGCAAGCAGAAGGCTATTCCCCAGCCGGCGAGTACTTTTCCAGCCATGCCTGAAAGCCCCGGTCCAGATACGCGCTGGGCGGCAGTTCGCCGGCCAGCAAAGCGCTGTCAATTTCTTCATTTACGCTTGCCTGCGCAAATCCGTTCCAGTAGTAGGCCAGGCTAACGCCCAGAAGCAACGCCAGGATGGGCAGCAGAGTACGCAAGGTGCGTCCGCCACCGCCAAGCCAGCCGGACTTCAGTGCCGCCGCTCCGGCGCCAGTCGCGCCGTTGCTCCCGACGATCGAGAAATCCCGAGCCGGAACGAGTTGCCGTTGCAGTGCGCGCTCACGCGCGGCGCGCAGCCGCTCGGCAACCACCGGCTCGATGGAGCGGGTTCCCAAGTCAAGGACACGGCAAATATGCCTGGCGAACTGTTGTTCCGTGTGAGTGGTGGCTGAGTTCATGGTTAATCTCCTTACGGCCTGACATCTTTCGCTTTGAGCGCGCTCGCCAGGGCGTTGGTAGCTCGCGAACAGTGGGTTTTGACGCTGCCTTCAGTGCAACCCATGGCCAGGGCTGTTTCTGCTATATCTAATCCTTCCCAGTAACGCAGCAGGAAGGCTTCACGTTGACGCGGTGGCAAATTTTGGAGCGCTGTTTCGATCAGGTTCAGGGTCTCGGCTTGCAGCAGGGCCGCATGCGGGGTGGCAAATGGGTTGAGTTCCTCATCAATTTCAAGGGTTTCCAGCGGGTCGGCTAATTCGTCGTCGAGCGGCTCAAACGAGGAAAGCTGCACCACATGTCCCGCCCGGGTGCGCGAGCGACGATACGAATCACGGATGGCATTTTGCAGGATACGCTGAAACAGCGGTGGAAATTCTTCCGCCGGCCGATCACTGTATTTTTCCGCGAGACGCATCATGCTGTCCTGCACGATATCGAGCGCTGTTTCCTCGTCGCGCACGGCGAATACGGCCTGCTTGAAGGCGCGTCGCTCGACACTGGCGAGAAAATCGGAAAGCTCGATACGTGAAGCCAAAGCGTGTTTTCAGTCGTCTGGATGGGGGTTGGCCCATCGCGGTGGCGTGTGTCAAGCCGGTTGAATCCAACCGGAAGCTAATCGGAAGCCTTGACCGTTCATTGTTCTGTCAAGTATTGTTGCGTGTTTCGGGCTTGGGCCCGCTTATTAATGGACACACAACAATGCAATTGACGGGCGCTGAGATTGTAATCAGGTGTCTCCAGGAAGAAAAGGTCGAACATGTGTTCGGCTATCCTGGCGGCTCGGTTTTGTTTATTTACGACGAATTGTTCAAGCAGGACCAGATCAAGCACATTCTGGTCAGGCATGAGCAGGCGGCGGTGCACGCGGCGGATGCCTATTCGCGTTCCTCCAGCAAGATCGGCGTCTGCCTGGTTACTTCCGGCCCGGGTGTGACGAACGCCGTGACGGGGATTGCCACGGCCTACATGGATTCGATCCCGCTGGTGGTTATTACGGGCCAGGTGCCGACCGCCTACATCGGCCAGGATGCATTCCAGGAAGCCGACACGGTCGGCATCACCCGCCCCTGCGTCAAGCATAATTTTCTCGTCAAGGACGTCGCGGATCTGGCGGTGACGATCAAGAAGGCTTTTTATCTGGCCCAGACCGGCCGTCCCGGCCCGGTGCTGGTGGACATCCCCAAGGATGTCTCCGCCAAGAAATGCGAATTCCACTATCCGAAAACCATTGCAATGCGTTCCTACAACCCGGTGGTCAAGGGGCATACGGGACAGATCAAGAAGGCTCTGCAACTTTTGCTGGACGCCAAGCGGCCGATGATTTACGCCGGTGGCGGCGTGATTTTGTCCGACGCGGCCAACAAGCTGACCAAGCTGACGCGACTGCTGGGTTTCCCGATTACCCAGACCCTGATGGGCCTGGGCGGCTATCCGGCGACCGATCGCCAGTTTCTCGGCATGCTGGGCATGCACGGCACCTACGAGGCCAACATGGCGATGCAGGAGTGCGACGTGCTCCTGGCCATCGGCGCGCGTTTCGATGACCGCGTCATTGGCAACCCGGATCACTTTGCCAAGGTGTCCCGCAAGATCATCCATGTCGATATCGATCCGTCCTCGATTTCGAAGCGCGTGCGCGTCGATGTGCCGATCGTCGGCAACGTGCCGGACGTGCTCGATGAACTGATCAAGCAGATTGAAGCAGGCGAAGCCAAATCCGAAGCCATGGTGGCAACCAAGGCGCTGGCCGCCTGGTGGAAACAGATCGAGGCGTGGCGCGGCAAGGATTCGCTCAAGTACAAGATGGGTTCCGATCTCATCATGCCGCAGTATGTCGTCGAAAAGCTCTACGAAGTGACCGGCGGCGATGCCTTCGTCACCTCGGATGTCGGCCAGCATCAGATGTGGGCCGCGCAGTATTACAAATTCGACAAACCGCGCCGCTGGATCAACTCCGGTGGCCTCGGCACGATGGGCTTCGGTCTGCCGGCCGCGATGGGCGTGCGCTTTGCCAATCCGAAAGCCACGGTAGCCTGCATTACCGGCGAGGGCTCGATCCAGATGAACATCCAGGAACTCTCGACCTGCAAGCAGTTCCACCTGCCGGTCAAGATACTCTGTCTCAACAACGGCTATCTCGGCATGGTGCGTCAGTGGCAGCAGATGTTCCACGGCAACCGCTATGCCGAATCGTATGTCGATGCCTTGCCGGATTTCGTCAAGCTGGCCGAGGCTTACGGCCATGTCGGCATGTATATCGACAAGCCAGCCGATGTCGAGCCGGCAATCCGCGAAGCCTTTGTCAAACACAAGAACGAGCTGGTTTTCCTCGACTTCCAGACTGACAAGACCGCCAACGTCTTTCCCATGATCGCGGCCGGCAAGGGCCTGTCGGAAATGATCCTGGCGGAGGAGCTGTAATCATGCGCCACATCATTTCCATCCTGATTGAAAACGAAGCCGGTGCCCTGTCGCGCGTTTCCGGGCTGTTTTCGGCGCGCGGCTACAACATCGAATCGCTGACCGTCGCGGCGACCGAAGACCCCACCCTGTCGCGCATGACGATCGTCAGCAGCGGCTCCGACGACATCATCGAGCAGATCACCAAGCAACTCAACAAGCTCATCGACACCGTCAAGGTGGTGGATCTGTCCGAGGCGGCGCACATCGAACGCGAGCTGATGCTCGTCAAGGTGCGCGCCACCGGCAAGGATCGCGAGGAGATGAAGCGCGTTGCCGATATTTTTCGCGGCCGCATCATTGACGTCACTGAGTCGACCTATGTCATCGAATTGACCGGCAATACCCACAAGATGGGAGCGTTCATCGACGCCATCGATCGTTCGCTGATTCTCGAAACCGTGCGCACCGGCGTCTGCGGCATTGGCCGCGGCGACCGCATTCTCAAAGTCTGATCAACTCTCACCAACCTCTTTTGCCAACTGCGTCCCACCAGGGGCGAATGGCTTCTATTAAAAGGAAAGTCATGAAAGTCTATTACGATAAAGACGCCGATCTCTCGCTCATCAAGGGCAAGAAGGTCACCATCGTGGGTTACGGCTCGCAGGGCCATGCCCACGCCCAGAACCTCAAGGATTCCGGCGTCAAGGTCACTGTTGGCCTGCGCAAGGACGGCGCTTCGTGGGCGAAAGCACGGACGGCCGGCCTCAAGGTCGAAGAGGTTGCCAAGGCGGTCAAGGGCGCCGACGTGGTGATGATGTTGTTGCCGGACGAGACCATCCCGACCGTCTATTCCGCCGATGTGGCACCCAATCTTAAAAAAGGCGCCGCCCTGGCCTTCGCGCATGGCTTTAATATCCACTACAATCAGGTGGTGCCGCGGGCGGACGTCGATGTCATCATGGTTGCGCCCAAGGGTCCCGGCCACACGGTGCGTTCCGAGTACCTGCGGGGCGGCGGCGTGCCGTCCCTGATCGCCGTGCATCAGGACATTTCCGGCCGCGCCAAGGATATTGCATTGTCCTACGCGGCGGCGAATGGCGGCACCAAGGGCGGCGTGATCGAGACCAACTTCCGCGAGGAGACCGAGACCGACCTGTTCGGCGAGCAGGCCGTGCTCTGCGGCGGGCTGGTTGAACTCATCAAGGCGGGCTACGAGACGCTGACCGACGCCGGTTATGCGCCCGAGATGGCTTATTTCGAGTGTCTCCACGAGGTGAAACTGATTGTCGACCTGATCTTTGAAGGCGGCATCGCCAACATGAACTACTCGATCTCCAACAACGCCGAGTATGGCGAGTATGTCACCGGCCCCGAGGTCATCAACGAGCAGTCGCGCGCCGCGATGAAAAACGCCCTCAAGCGCATCCAGACTGGCGAATACGCCAAGATGTTCATCCTCGAAGGCAAGACCAACTATCCGAGCATGACCGCGCGCCGTCGCCTTACCGCCGCCCATCCGGTCGAGCAGGTGGGCGAGCAACTGCGCGCAATGATGCCGTGGATCAAGGCCAAGGCACTGGTCGACAAATCGAAGAATTGATTTGAGCCACTATCCCCACCCCATCATCGCCCGGGAGGGCTGGCCCTTCCTGGGGGGTTCGGTTCTGTTCGCGCTGCTGGCGACTTTTTTCCTCGGCGTGGCATGGTCGATTCCGTTCTGGATCGTTGCGCTGTTCGTCCTGCAGTTCTTCCGCGATCCGCCCCGCGCCGTGCCCGGCGATGCCAAGAGCATCCTGGCGCCCGCCGATGGCCGCATCGTGGTCATCGAGCCGGCGCTTGACCCCTGGCTACAGCGCGAAACGCTGAAGATCAGCGTGTTCATGAATGTGTTCAACGTCCATTCGAATCGCTCGCCCGTCGACTGCACCGTGGTGCAACGCTGGTATCACCCCGGCAAGTTCATCAATGCCGACCTCGACAAGGCGTCGACGGAGAATGAGCGCAACGCCTTGCATTTGCGCACGGCCGACGGCCAGGACATTACCTGCGTGCAGGTCGCCGGCTTGATCGCCCGCCGCATCCTCTGCTATGTCGCTGCCGGCGCCAAGCTGGAACGTGGCCAGCGCTACGGTTTCATCCGCTTCGGTTCGCGCGTCGATCTGTATCTGCCCAAGGACGTGCGGGTAAAAGTCGGCGTTGGCGATACGGTGCAGGCGACTTCGACCATCCTGGCCGAGTTCCCGTAAAGGTTCTGTAATCAGGCAGGGGGGCTACAATGGCCCTTTTGCCTTGGTCGCTATCCGCCATGCCTGAATATCGTCCCCGCAAGACCCTGTTCAATTCCGAGTTGCGCCGGCGCGGCATCTACATACTGCCCAACCTGCTCACCACGGCGGGGTTGTTCTCGGGCTTTTTTGCCATTGTGCAGGCGATGAACGGCAAGTTTGAAATTGCCGCGGTGGCGATTTTCGTTGCCATGCTGTTTGACGGCCTGGACGGGCGCGTGGCCCGGTTGACGCACACGCAAAGTGCTTTCGGCGCGGAATACGACTCGCTCTCCGACATGGTGTCATTCGGCGCGGCCCCGGCGCTGGTGGTTTATGTCTGGGCGCTCAAGGACATGGGCAAGCTGGGCTGGATCGCCGCGTTCATCTATTGCGCGTGCGCGGCATTGCGCCTGGCGCGCTTCAACACCAACATCGAAGTCGTCGATAAACGCAATTTTCAGGGCCTGCCGAGTCCGGCGGCGGCGGCGCTGGTTGCCGGTTTTGTCTGGGTCATGATCGACAACGACTGGACTGGACATGAGGCGCGCTGGTATGCCTGCGCGCTGACGTTTTTTGCCGGCATCACCATGGTTACCAGTCTGCCTTTCTATTCCGGCAAGGACATCAATCTGAGGAAGAGTGTGCCGTTCATCGTGGTGGCGGCGATTGCGCTGGGTTTCGCGCTGGTGTCGACCTATCCGCCGGGCGTGCTGTTCACCCTGTTCCTTGGTTACGCACTGTCCGGCTATGTGATTGCCTTGGTCAATTGGGTCAATAGACGGAATAAACTTGCGCGACCCGAATAGGTCGTTGATGATGGGTTGACCCGAAGGATGAGTGACTGGAGATGGCCATGAGCAAAGAAACTTTATTGATTTTTGACACCACCTTGCGCGATGGCGAGCAAAGCCCTGGCGCGGCCATGACGCGCGAAGAGAAGGTGCGCATCGCCCGCCAACTGGAGCGCATGCGGGTGGATATCATCGAGGCCGGTTTTGCCGCCGCGAGTCCGGGCGACTTCGCCGCGATCCGCGCGGTCGCCGAGGCGATCAAGGACTCCACGGTCTGTTCGCTGTCACGCGCCAACGAAAACGATATTCGTCGCGCCGGCGAGGCCATCCAGCCGGCCGCGCGCGGCCGCGTGCATACCTTCATCGCCACCAGCCCGATCCACATGCAGATGAAGTTGCGCATGGAGCCCGAGCAGGTGATCGAGCAGGCGGTCAAGGCGGTTACCTGGGCGCGGCAATATACCGATGACGTCGAGTTCTCGCCGGAGGATGCCGGTCGCTCGGACAGTGATTTTCTGTGCCGCGTGCTTGAAGCCGTGATCAACGCCGGCGCCAAGACGGTGAACATCGCCGATACCGTCGGTTACAACCTTCCGCAGGTCTGGGGCGAGCTGTTCAAGACCCTGCGCGAGCGCGTGCCGAATGCCGACAAGGCGGTGTGGTCGACCCACTGCCATAACGACCTCGGGCTGGCGGTCGCCAACTCGCTGGCCGCCGTGCAAAATGGCGCGCGGCAGGTCGAGTGCACGATCAATGGCTTGGGCGAACGTGCCGGTAACGCCTCGCTCGAAGAAATCGTCATGGCGGTAAGAACGCGCAAGGACTTGTTTGCGGTCGAAACGCGCATCGATGCCACCCAGATCGTGCCCGCCTCGCGGCTGGTGTCGCAGATCACCGGTTATGTCGTGCAGCCGAACAAGGCGATCGTCGGCGCCAATGCGTTTGCCCATGAATCCGGCATTCACCAGGACGGCGTGTTGAAGCATCGCGAGACATACGAAATCATGCGCGCCGAGGATGTCGGCTGGAATGCCAATAAAATCTCCTTGGGCAAGCTCTCCGGCCGGAACGCTTTCAGGAGCAAACTGGCCGAGCTCGGGATCGAACTGGCGAGCGAGGAAGTCCTCAACACCGCGTTTGCCCGGTTCAAGGAACTCGCCGACAAGAAGCGCGAAATTTTCGACGACGACCTGCAAGCGCTGGTTTCGGAGGGGATGATCACGCCGGAGAGCGAGTTTTACAAGCTGGTCTCATCGAAGTTCCATTCGGAAACGGGCGAGCTGCCGCGCGCCGAATTGACCCTGTCCCTCGGCGGCACCGAACAGCGTACCGAGTCGACCGGGAGCGGGCCGGTGGATGCGACTTTCCGCGCGCTCGAAAACGTTGCCGGCAGCGGTTCCGACCTGTTGCTTTATTCGGTGAATGCCATCACCACCGGCACCGATGCCCAGGGCGAGGTGACCGTGCGTCTGTCCAAGGACGGCCGCATCGTGAATGGCCAGGGTGCGGATACCGACATCATCGTGGCCTCTGCCAAGGCGTATATCAACGCCCTGAACAAGCTGCATGCCGGGCCGGAGCGCGTCAATCCCCAGCTCTGATTGAACTCCGCCCGCCCCCCTTCACCCCCTTCGCGGGGGGTTCTTAACGGCTCGCTTTGCTCGGTTATGACTGGGCGCTTCTATTGGCCGCGGAGTGGATTGTGTGCGATAAAGCCGCATCTCGCTTCGCGAGACCAGTCTTCGACTGTCCTGCGGCCTGCGGCCTGGTGGCTGGTGCCGCGTGCCGCGTTTGCTTGGGACGGCCCGGCGCAAACGCTACGATGTTGTTTTTCTCGGTAAAGTCGGCGCTGGCGGGGCGGCGGCCCCGATGATCCTCGCGCCGTTCCACCTCGTCGCCAGTGTCGTGCGCCGGTTTGGCGCCGAGCGCTGCGCCCAGACGGCGGCGGCGCTCTCCTTTGCCACCTTGCTGGGGCTGGTGCCGATGCTGGTCGTGGCGGCGGTGTTGATCGAACAGTTGCCCTTCGCCATCAAGCTGGGCGCCGCCCTCGAAAAGTTCATTCTCGGGGCCCTGCTGCCTGAAAAGGCCGGTGTGGTGATCGCCCAGTATCTTGGCCAGTTCACGCAGCGCAGCGAACGGGTGACCCTGGTTGGCCTGGGGGTGCTGGCCGCGACGGCGTTGATGCAGATGCTGACCATCGAACATGCCTTCAATGCCATCTGGAAAGTCAAAAAACCGCGCCCCTGGTTCCGGCGGCTGGGCCTGCATCTGCTGACCTTGCTGGCGGGACCGCTGGTCTTCGGCGGGGCCCTGGCCAGCACCACCTATCTGGCCGGCGCATCCTTCGGCCTGATCGACGAGTCCCGCTGGGCAAGGACCATTTTCGCGCAGATGATGCCCGTGGTTTTTCTCGCGGCATTATTCGGCCTGCTTTACTGGAGTTTGCCGAATCGCCCGGTCGCGCGCCGGCATGCCGGATTGGCTGGCGCTCTGGCGGCAGCGGCTTTTGTTGGTATGCAACATCTGTTTGCGCTGTATGTCGTGAAATTTCCGACCTACACGCTGATTTATGGGGCGTTTGCCGCCGTGCCGATTTTTTTGCTCTGGCTTTACCTGTCGTGGTCAGTGATTCTGCTCGGCGCCCTGTTGACGGCGGAACTACCCGGGGTGGCGCGGCGCTAAAACTGTCACAGTGCGGCCTGCGGCACCCGGCGCGCAAATTCAAAAATCTCGATACTTGAGGTATGCAGGGCGAGTCGACCGGTCGTGCAATCGCAAAGGTGGATGCCCGAGATGTCGTCGGCCAGCAGCGTAAAGGCGCCCGCGTGGAATTGCCCGCGCACGGTCAATAGCGCTTCGCCGCGTTGCCCGGCGGCATGGGCGGGCAGCAGCAGCGCCGGAACCGCTGCCGCCGTGCCGTGATAGGCAAGACGTACCGCCTGTGCCGTCGCGGCGATCAACTCAAGTCCCAACTCGATATGCGCCGGGTTGTTGCTGCTGACCCAGCGGACCAGACAGATGCTCCAGGTATTCCCCGCCAGCGGTCGCATGCCCAGCGCCGTGCCGGGGCGCAGGCCGGCGCATGGCCCGGCAACATGGAACAGGGCGTAGCCGCCGGCGCTCTCATTGCTGACCAGCCAGTCGCTGGCGGCCAGCGGGTAAGCGGCTTCCATGCCGGCCTTGCCGTCGCCGCCGAGGTAGTGCCACAGCGCACCCACGGAGGCGCAAATTTCCGCCCGATAGTTTCCCTGTCGCCGCGTCTGTTGCCGCTTGATGGGACCGCTCCAGCGGTCCGCCGCCAAGCTCAGTACCTGGCGAAAATCCTCGGTGGTGGCGGCTGGCGGCAGTCCCAAAGTCGCGGGTGGCGTGCCGCTGTCAAGTTCGGCAAGATGCGCGCGGGCCTGGTAGGCCAGAGGGGTGCAGTCGAAAATCAAAAGATTGGTTTCGTGTGGTGGCGGGCGGCGACGGGCGAGTGCGTAGGGCGGTTGGTCGCGTGACGGATCGAGCCACCACGCACCGTGCGGCGGAACGTCTTCCGGCGAAAGCCAGACGATCTTTGATGAAATGGTCTGTAGATAGTCAATCAAGAAAGCCAGTTCGTGGGTGGTAAAGGATTCCGGTTGTGCCACGGCCAACGCCAGCATGCGGTTGAACTCATCGGTCAGGCGCGGGTTGGTTTGGTCTGCCTGAAACAGGTGCAGCGTATTGAGGGCGTGTTGCCACAGTTCCGCAGGCAGGGGGATAGCGGACAGCATGGATGTCTGAACTTGCCTGTGCAAGCTTCTCATGGCCAGCCAGGCGACCTCTGCTGGATGGCGAAACCCTGCTGCCGAAGGCGCGGTTCTCGCCAGGCCGGCGACAGCCGCGACAAAACCCCGCGCCAGCAGGCCGAGCGCGTCGACCAGCCGAGCGGCCCTCTGCCGTAGCTCGGTCGGCAGGGGCAGGGCGGTAGCAACCAGTTCGCTGGTCAGGGCCGTCTGCAGTTCCGCGGCGCGCAACCAAAAAAGCTCCAGAATTTTGCAGCGCCGCTCTGCCGTCAGGTCAAGACTGCCGAGAAGTTCCAGCATGCTGTCCAGCTTCTCGAAGTCGTCGGCGCTGGCAAAGGAGTGATCCGCGGCGAGCCAGCCGAGAATCTTGTCGAGCGCTCTCTTTTTCGGCATGGCTGGCGAGTGGGGCGGGGTGGTTGGCGAACGGGTGACGACCCGATTCTAGTAGAATCTCCCTACCGCACGACAATCTGCATGCCATGATCCCAGATAAATCCATTCCCGCCGCCGAACGCCTGATCGTTGCGCTTGATGTGCCACAAGCCGAAGCTGCACGGGCGCTGGTAGAGCAATTGGGCGATGCCGTGCAGTTCTACAAGGTCGGACTCGAACTCTTCATGGCGGGCGGTTATTTCGAACTGATCAATTGGTTGGTGGCGCGGCGGAAAAAGGTGTTCGTCGACCTCAAGTTTTTCGATGTCCCCGAAACCGTGTGTGCGGCCGTGCGCGCACTGGCGACCAGTGGCGCAAGCTTCGCCACCGTGCATGGCAACCAGGCCATCATGGAGGCGGCGGTGCGTGGGCGTGGTGATGGGGGCGCGCTCAAGATTCTGGCGGTGACGGTGCTGACCAGCCTGGATCGGGGCGATCTTGACGATCTCGGATTTGACTGCGATGTCGAAAAGCTGGTGCTCTCAAGGGCGCGCCGCGCGCTCCTGGCGGGGGTCGATGGCATTGTGTCCTCTGGCCTTGAAGCGCCGTTGATTCGCCGCGAGCTTGGCGAGAAGCTGTTGGTCGTGACACCCGGCATCCGCCCGGTCGACAACAAGCCGGCTGACGACCAGAAACGCACCGTCGATGTTGCCCAGGCCTTCAGGAACGGGGCGGACTACATTGTGATTGGCCGGCCGATTCGCCAGGCCGCCGATCCGCGCGCTGCCGCGCTCGCCGTCCAGCGCACCATTGCCGAGGTTTTCGCCTGAGGCAAAAGTCGGCGCTGGCAAGACGGTGTGAGCGCAACGTTTTCACACGACTTTCAGCGCAGGCTAACCGGCGTAGCCGGTTAAGCGCGCCGCGTGCGCGGCCGAAGCTAAAAGTCGGCGCTGGCGGGACGGCGATGTGGTGAGCAAACAGCTTGTATTAATGGCGATTAATCAATAGAATCCCCCCCTTTTTAGTTCCAGCGTAACGCCCGCTGTCGCGGGTATTAGCTTTCACTGAAACTCCGTTTTGCTTTTCGCAGATTTTAGGGGGAACCCGTATGGTTGTGATTCGTCTTGCCCGCAGCGGCGCAAAGAAGCGTCCCTTTTTCAACATGGTCGTCACCGACTCGCGCAATCGCCGTGATGGTCGTTTTGTCGAGCGCGTTGGTTTCTACAACCCGAAAGCCGCCGCGAACGAAAAGAGCCTGGTTATCGACACCGTGCGTCTGGCCTATTGGCAGGGCCAGGGCGCCCAGTTGTCGCCGACCGCCGCGCGTCTGGTCAAGCAATCGGCTGCTGCTGCGGTTAGCGCCTGAAAAACATGGTCGTTCTGGGGCGAGTCACCGCCCCATACGGCGTGCAAGGCTGGCTCAGGCTGCACCCCTTCGGGGACGACCCCGGGCGCTGGCGCGAGATTTCGAGCTGGTGGCTGGGTCGAGATGAAAATGACTTCTCCGGTTGGTGCGCCTATCCGCTCCAAGCCTTGCGGTTGCAAGGCAAGAGTTGGGTTGTCAAACTGACGGGCGTCGATGATCGCAGTGGCGCCGAGCGTCTGGTTGGAAATTATTTTGGCGCGCCGCGCGATGAGTTGCCAAAAACCGATCTTGGCGAGTTTTACTGGTCGGATTTGATTGGGTTGTCGGTGGTGAACCTCGGCAATGAGCCTCTGGGTCGAGTGGTCGATCTACTCGAGTCGGGTGCCCACGCGGTGCTGGTGGTGACAGAAGAAAACGGCTGTGGCGAGAAAGTTGAACGCCTGTTGCCTTTTGTCGATCATGTTGTCAAGGAGGTCGAGATACCGGCCGGTCTGCTGCGGGTCGACTGGGAACGGGACTGGTAGATGCGCGGGTAGAGGCGGGATGGCAGATGCGCTTTGACGTAGTCACGCTCTTTCCGGAGATGTTCGCGGCGGTGACCGACTGCGGCATCACCCGGCGGGCGCTGGAACGTGGTCTGTGGCAACTGGAAAGCTGGAATCCGCGCGACCGGACAGAGAATGTTCATCGCACGGTGGATGACCGGCCCTTTGGTGGCGGGCCGGGGATGGTGATGCAGGCGGGTCCGCTGGAGCGCACGGTCGACGCGGCCAAGGCGGCGCGTGAAGAAAAGGGTCTGGACGGGCGGGTGATTTATCTGTCACCACAGGGTCAGCCGCTCACGCATGCGCGGGTGATGGAACTGGCGGCGGGGAGCGGGGCGATTCTGCTGTGCGGCCGCTACGAAGGTGTTGATGAGCGCTTGATCGAGCGCTGCGTGGATGAGGAATTATCGCTGGGAGACTTTGTGCTCTCGGGGGGGGAAGTGGCTGCGCTGGCGTTGATTGATGCCTGTGTGCGGCAGTTGCCGGGTGCCTTGAATGACGCGGGCTCGGCAGTGGAAGATTCGTTTGTCGATGGGCTGCTCGATTGTCCGCACTACACGCGGCCCGAAGTGTATGAAGGAATGCCGGTGCCGGAGGTTCTACTCTCCGGTCACCACGAGAACATCCGCCGCTGGCGACTTAAACAGTCGTTGCTGCGGACCCGGGAGCGCCGCCCGGAGCTGTTTGCCAAATGGCTGGCGCAACACGCTCACTCGTTGAGCCGTGAGGAAACGCAACTACTTCGCGAAATCGAAGCCGATTCAAATGAGTAGCTCTGCGGTCGTGATAAATGCAACAAGGATTGATCTGGAGAAAACGACATGAACCTGATTCAACAACTGGAACAAGAAGAAATCGAGCGGCTGGGCAAGACGATCCCGGAATTCGCGCCGGGCGACACGGTCGTCGTCAGCGTCAATGTGGTGGAAGGCGAGCGCAAGCGTGTTCAAGCGTTTGAGGGCGTGGTGATTGCCAAGCGCAACCGCGGCCTCAATTCGAGCTTCATCGTGCGCAAGATTGCGTCCGGCGAGGGCGTCGAGCGCACCTTCCAGACCTATTCCCCGTTGGTGGCCAGCATCGAGCTGAAGCGCCGCGGCGATGTGCGTCGCGCCAAGCTTTACTACCTGCGCGACCGCTCCGGCAAGTCGGCGCGGATCAAGGAAAAGCTCACCAGAAGGGTTGTTGCAGCCAAGGAGTGAATTTTCCGGGCTGCATCAGAAAAAAGGGACGCCACGGCGTCCCTTTTTACATGGGCCAGCAGGTTCAACGTAGAGCGTTTGCGCCGGGCCGCCCCAGGCAAACGCGGCACGCGGCGCCAGCCGCAAGCCGCGCCTCTGCCAAACAGGCCGCCCCGAAATATGCGAGCAAAGCGAGCCGTTAAGAACCCCCCGCGAGGGGGGCGAAGGGGGGCGGGTGTTTATCCCGCTCGATGAGCGCGTAGGCCGAATGATTGTGAATCGATTCGAAGTTTTCCGACTCGACAATGTAAGCGTCGATGCGCGGGTCGGCATTCAGCACGCCGGCCACGTCGCGCACAATGTCCTCGACGAACTTCGGATTGTCGTAGGCGCGCTCGGTAATCATCTTTTCGTCCGGGCGCTTCAGCAGACCGTACAGTTCGCATGAGGCCTGTGTTTCGGCCATGCGCACCAGTTCCTCGATCCAGACGAAGCTGTTGGTTATGGCCGTGATGGTGATGTGCGAGCGCTGGTTGTGGGCGCCGCGCTCGGAAATCTTCTTTGAGCAGGGGCACAGGCTGGTGGCTGGCACGACGACGCGCGTGGTTTGCCGGTAGCGGTTGCCCTCGAGAATTTCGCCGACAAACGTCACCTCGTAATCCATCAGGCTTTTCACCTTCGAGGCGGGCGCTTCCTTGTTGATGAAGTAGGGAAAGCTCATCTCCAGGTGGCCGGTGGCGGCCTCCAGGCGCTTCACCATCTCGCGCAGCATCGACTCGAAGCTCTCGACGGAGACTTCGCGTTCGTTGGCGTTGAGGATCTCGACGAAGCGTGACATGTGGGTGCCCTTGAAGTTATGGGGCAGCCCGACATACATGTTGAAGGTCGCGATGGTGTGCTGCACCCCGCCGGTTTTATCAAGCACCTTGACCGGGTGGCGGATGGACTTGATGCCGACCTTGTCGATCGGCAACTGGCGGGAGTCGAGGCTGGATTGAACGTCTGGTATGGCCATGATGTCTTTCAGGTTCACCGGCATGTCCTTTGTGGCGTTGGAGGTAATGGTCTATCAACCATCATTGCCGTGCCACTGTAACATACCTGACTAAACTACTCAAGTAATGGATTGTTGAAACATTTTGATGCGTTCGATGAGTGCGGATGAATTCAGGCCAAGCTCGGCCAGCATTTCGCCTTGCTCGCCATGTTCGATGAAACGGTCGGGCAAACCGAGGCGCAGCAAGGGTTTGACGATGCCCATGCCCTCCAGTGCGCGCGCGACTTCAGAGCCGGCGCCGCCGATGATGGTGTTCTCTTCAACCGTAACGAGCAGGTCGTGCGTGTCTGCCAGTTCACGGATCAACGCCAGGTCGAGGGGCTTGACGAAGCGCATGTTGGCGACGGTGGCATCGAGCGACGCGGCGGCTTCCAGCGCGGCGGTGAGGAGTGTGCCAAAGACGAGAATCGCCACACCGCGGCCGCGCCGACGGATTTCTCCCTTGCCCAGCGGCAGCGCATCAAGAGTCGGCGCTGGCGGAACGCCGGCACCGCTGCCGCGCGGGTAGCGCACCGCCGCCGGGCCAGGATGATGGTAGGCGGTGGTCAGCATCTGGCGACATTCCGCCTCGTCGGCGGGTGCCATGACGACCAGGTTCGGGATGCAGGCGAGGAACGAGAGGTCGAAGGCGCCCTGGTGAGTCGCGCCGTCGGCGCCGACCAGACCGCCACGGTCGATGGCAAAGGTGACGTCGAGATTTTGCAGCGCGATGTCATGAATCAGTTGGTCGTAAGCGCGTTGCAGGAAGGTCGAGTAGATCGCCACCACCGGCTTCATGCCCTCGCAGGCGAGACCGGCGGCGAAGGTTAGCGCGTGCTGCTCGGCGATGCCGACGTCGTGATAGCGAGCGGGATGTTCCGCGGCAAAGCGCGTCATGCCGGAACCTTCGCACATCGCCGGTGTGATGCCGACGAGTCGTGAGTCGGCCGCGGCCATATCGCATAGCCAGTCGCCAAAAATGCGCGTGAAGGAAAGTTTTCCGCCGCCCTTGCCTGACTGGATGCCGTTGTGCGCGTCAAATTTGGCGACGCCGTGGTAGAGCACCGGATCGGCTTCGGCCAGCTTGTAGCCTTGCCCCTTCCGGGTGATGACATGCAGGAATTGCGGGCCTTTCAGCTCGCGCAGGTTCTGCAAGGTGGGGATCAGGGATTCGAGATCGTGGCCGTCAATCGGGCCGATGTAGTTGAAGCCGAGTTCCTCGAATAGCGTGCCCGGCACGAACATGCCCTTGACGTGCTCCTCGGCGCGCTTGGCCAGTTGCAGCAGCGGCGGGGCCATCGACAAAACCTTTTCACCGGCGCGGCGGGCGGCGTTGAAGGTGCGTCCGGAGAGCAGGCGGGCCAGGTACTTGTTGAGCGCGCCGACCGGCGGCGAAATCGACATGTCGTTGTCGTTGAGGATGACGAGCAGGTTGGCATCGATCACCCCGGCGTTGTTGAGTGCCTCGAAAGCCTGGCCGGCCGACATGGCGCCATCGCCGATGATGGCGACGACGCTGCGTGCTTCGCCTTTGTCGCGCGCCGCAACCGCCATGCCGAGGGCCGCCGAAATCGAGGTGGACGAATGGCCGACGCCAAACGTGTCGTAGGCGCTCTCGTCACGACGCGGGAAACCCGAAATGCCTGCCTTGGTGCGCAATCCAGCCATGCCGGCCCGGCGGCCGGTGAGCACCTTGTGCGCATAGGTTTGGTGGCCGACATCCCAGACCAACCGGTCTTCGGGCGTGGCGAAGACGTAATGCAAGGCGATGGTGAGTTCGATGGTACCGAGATTCGACGACAGATGTCCGCCGGTCCTGGCGACCGAGTCGAGCAGGAAGGCGCGCAACTCTTCGGCCAGCGCGGCCAGTTGCTCGCGCGGCAACTGGCGCAGGTCGGCCGGGTCGGCAATGGTGTCGAGCAGGGGGAAGGACGTCATTTTCAAAAAGTGCGGTCGACGATGTAATCGGTCAGCGCACGCAGGCGCACGGTGTCGGCCTGGCAAACATCGAGTGCCGCATGGGCTTCCGCGCGCAACCGCGCGGCAAGCTCCTTGGCACGCGTGAGGCCCAGCATGCTGACATAGGTGGGTTTGTCTTGTGCGGCATCCTTGCCGGCAGTTTTCCCCAGGGTGACGGTGCTGCCCTCGGCATCGAGTATGTCATCCACCACCTGAAACAAGAGGCCGGCGCGATTGGCATAGTGGCCGAGCGTTTGCAAAGCGGCTTCATCGGCACCGCCGGCGTGGGCACCCAGCAAAACAGCGGCGCGAATCAGCGCGCCGGTTTTGTGGATGTGCATGAATTCGAGTTCTTCAATCGACAGCGCCAGGCCGACCGCGGCCAGGTCGATCGCCTGACCGCCCGCCATGCCGCGCGAACCGGCGGCCTGTGCCAGCACGGTGAGCATCAGCAACTGGCGTTCGGGGCTGGGCGCGGCGGGCTGTTCGGCCAGCAACTGAAAAGCCAGTGTCTGTAAGGCGTCGCCGACCAGCAAGGCGGTCGCCTCGTCGTATTCGACATGACAGGTTGGCCGGCCACGGCGCAGGACGTCGTTGTCCATGGCGGGCAGGTCGTCGTGCACCAGCGAATAGGCGTGAATCAGTTCGACCGCGCAGGCGGTGACATCAATCAGTCGTGGATCGGCTTTGATCGCTTCGCCGGCGGCATGGCACAACAGTGGGCGTATGCGTTTGCCCCCCCCGAGCGCGCTGTAGCGCATTGCGGCGTGCAGGCGCGTCGGCGCGGTTGTTGCGGGAGGCAGGCAGCGTTCCAGCGCAGCTTCGGTGCGACGCTGGATCATGGCCATCCATGAGGCAAAGGAATCGTTCAAGAAGCCTCGCCTGCGGAGTTCGGCGGCGGGATTTCGCCCAGGTCGCGCAGGGTCCCATTGTCGAGGATGCGGATTTTCTGCTCGGCCTGGCCCAGGGTGGTCTGGCAGAAATTGAGCAGCCCCGTGCCGCGCTCGTAGGCCTTGAGCGAGTCCTCAAGGGGCGCACCACCGCCTTCCAGCGTCTGGACGATACTTTCGAGTTCCTGCAGGGCAGCCTCGAATGAGGCGGGCGGTTTGGGGTTGGGAGCTTTCATCGGGAGTATTTTGTGCGCGAACCCGTAAAAATAGCCTATGGCGGCCGCCAAGGTCAAATTGGCTATACTCAGCCACCCTTACGATATGCTTATGGCCGAGGAGATTTCCCAGCAATGATTACCATCGATCACACCCAGCGCCTCGTCACCGTCGCCGTCATGGGCGAGTTCACGCTCGACGATTTTCGCGAGTTCGAGGAATATGTGTTAACCGACGGCCGTTTCGACGGCGCCCTGGACCTGCTGTTCGACCTGAACGAGATGGCCGGCTTTACCGTCGATATGGCGTTGGAGGAGATCAAGTTCTCCCGTATCCATGGCGGCGATTTTCGTCGCATTGCCATCGTCACCCATAGCCAGTGGGTGGCCTGGAGCACCTGGCTGGAACAACTGTTTGTCAGCGCCGACCTGCGGGTTTTCGACGATGCCGGCGAAGCGCGCACCTGGCTTATTACTGAAGCGGAGATTGATTGATGTTTGACAAGCTGGTTAGCGTTGCGGAACTCGCCGCGCATACTGAAGACCCAAGCTGGCGCGTGTTCGACTGCCGGCACGATTTGCAGAATGTCGAATACGGCATTCAGGCTTACGCCAAGGGGCATATTCCTGGTGCCTTGTTTCTGCATCTGGACCGTGACCTGTCGGGCGAAAAGACCGGCCGCAATGGTCGCCATCCGCTGCCCGAAATCGCCGCCTTTGCGGCACTGATGAGCGCCTGCGGTGTCGGTCCCGACACGCAGGTGGTGGCGTACGACAATGAAAGCGGGATCTTTGCGTCACGCCTGTGGTGGATGTTGCGCTGGCTGGGCCACGACAAGGTCGCCGTACTCGATGGCGGGCTGCCGGGCTGGCGGCGCGCCAAGCTGCCGCTGGAAATCGAGGTGCGGAATCCATCGCCGGCGCAGTTCGTGCCGCGGCCGCGCGATGAAATCGTCGCAACCGCCCAAGTGCTTGCCAAGCTGCATGCGCCGGATATGCTGATTCTCGATGCGCGCAGCGAGGAACGGTTTGCCGGCGAGAATGAAACGCTCGACCCGGTCGGTGGTCACATTCCCGGCGCCCTGAACCGATTTTATTTCGACAATCTGGACGATGCGGGCTGCTTCTTCAAACCGGCGGACGAGTTGCGCGCCGAGTTCCACGATTTGCTGGGCGATAGCGCCCCGCAAAACGTCGTCCAACAGTGCGGCTCGGGTGTTACCGCCTGCCACAATCTGCTGGCGATGGAAGTTGCCGGTCTAGCGGGATCGAAGCTGTATGTGGGTTCGTGGAGCGAATGGTGCAGCGATCCGACGCGGCCTGTTGCTGTCGGCGATCAGCCGGGATGACGGGACAACGCCCAGGCAACGTGTTCCCGCACCAGGGCCGATGGGTGGTCGATGCGTGTGTGCAAGGCGGCCTTGGCTGCTGGCGCGGGTGAAGTGTTCCCCAGGGCGACGGCGATATTGCGCAACCAGCGCTCGTGACCGATGCGGCGGATCGGCGATCCGGCGAGCCGTGCGTTGAAGTCGTTTTCGCTCCAGCCAAACAGCTCGATCAATGTTGCGCTGTCGAGCTCGTGACGTGGCGCAAAGTCGGTTTCACGCGTCAGGGGTGCAAAGCGGTTCCACGGGCAGACGTTCTGGCAGTCGTCGCAGCCATAGATGCGATTGCCCAGCAGCGGCCGCAGCTCGATCGGAATGCTGCCCTTGAGTTCGATGGTCAGGTAAGAAATGCAGCGGCGTGCATCGAGGCGGTAGGGCGCGATAAAGGCGCCCGTCGGGCAGATGTCGAGGCAGTCGGTGCAGTGGCCGCAGTGGCCGCTCACCGGAGCATCCGCCGGCAGCGGCAGATCGACGCATATCTCGCCGAGAAAAAACCACGAACCAGCCTCGCGCGTCAGCAGCAGGGTGTGCTTGCCGCGCCAGCCCAGCCCGGCATTTTTTGCGAGTTCGACTTCCAGCACCGGCGCGGAATCGGTGAACACCCGATAGCTGAAAGGGCCGACCTCTGTGGCGATGCGGTCGGCCAGCTTTTGCAGCCGGGCGCGCAACAGCTTGTGATAGTCGCGGCCCAGTGCATAGCGGGAGATGACTGCCTGCTGTGGAAAGTCGGCGCTGGCGGGAGGTTTGGGCGCCCCGCTCGGGCAAAAGTCGGCGCTGGCGGGACGGCGCTCCGTCAAATAGTCCATCCGGCAGGTGATGACGCATTGCGTGCCGGGGACCAGTTCGGCAGGCCTGGCCCGCTTCATGCCGTGGCTGGCCATATAATCCATTTCGCCGTGGCAGCCCGCCGCCAGCCAGTCTCTCAGGCCCGCCTCGGCCGGACCGAGATTGATGCCGGCAAAGCCGACGGCGGCAAAGCCCAGGTCATTGCCCCAGCCGCGAATTTTCTCTTTCAGTCCTGTCCAGTCATGCATCCTGCCGATGATACCTGCCGTGAATGGTCGTTGCCCGACGAGGCGGCCACGCTCGCTTTGGGCGCGGCGCTGGCTCAAGGCCTGCCGCGCGGCGCTGTCGTTCACCTCGAAGGCGACCTGGGTGCGGGAAAAACAACACTGGTGCGCGGACTGTTGCGAAAAGTCGGCTTTGGCGGGACGGCGAAAAGCCCCACTTACACACTGGTTGAACCTTATGTAATTTCTGGATTAAACTTATATCACTTTGATTTTTATAGATTCAACACGCCGGAAGAATTCCTTGATGCGGGACTGGACGAATACTTTGCCGAAGACGCCACCTGCCTGGTCGAATGGCCCGACCGGGCGGCGCCCTATCTGCCGGCCCCCGACCTGCGTATCGGGTTGGTGCATGACGGTGTTGGCCGGCGTGCGCGCATCGAATCCTGCAGCGAGCGGGGACAGCGATGGCTGAACCAACTGCCGGGTTCTCTCGCCGCGACATCCTCCGCTTTGCCACCGCCAGCCTGACCCTGCTGGTCACGCCGCTTGCCGCAACGAATGCGTGGGGCAGGGCGGCACCGACCCTGCTGGCGGTGCGCGTCTGGCCGTCGAGTGATTACACCCGCGTCACCCTTGAGCATGATCAGCCGCTGAAGGTGTCGCACCTGCTGTTGAAAGATCCCGACCGGCTGGTCGTCGACATCGAAGGGGTCGAATTCAACTCGGTGTTGCAAAGCCTGCCGGGCAAGGTTCTCGAAGCCGACCCGCAGATCCGCCTGATTCGCGCCGGTCGCTTCAAACCCGACGTGGTGCGTCTGGTCATCGAACTGAAGGGCGAGGTGAAACCACAGGTCTTCAGCTTGAAGCCGGTGGCCGAATACAGCCACCGGCTGGTACTTGACCTCTATCCCGCCGAGCCGCCCGATCCGCTGATGGCCCTCCTCGAAAAGCACAGCGACCCCGGGCTCTCATCTCCCCCAGCACGCCCCGGCCAGAAAACGCCCCGGCAAGCTGAACAGCCGGAAATCCAGCGGCTGGTGACCGTGGTGATCGATCCCGGCCATGGCGGTGAAGATCCCGGCGCGATCGGGCGCGGCGGCAGTTATGAAAAGAACGTGACGTTGGCCATTTCCCGCCGTCTGAAAGCGAAAATTGACGCCGAACCGAACATGCGGGCCGTATTGACGCGCGATGGCGACTACTTCGTGCCACTCGGCCAGCGTGTCAGCAAGGCACGGCGGGTGCGTGCCGATCTTTTCATTTCGGTGCATGCCGATGCCTTCATCAAGCCGACCGCGCGCGGTTCCTCGGTGTTTGTCCTCTCGGAAAACGGTGCATCGAGCTCGGCGGCGCGCTGGCTGGCGAATCGGGAGAATGCGGCCGACCTGGTCGGCGGCGTTAACTACGGCGTCAAGGACCCGCACCTGGCGCGCACCCTGCTTGATCTGTCGCAAACCGCAACCCTGAACGACAGCCTCAAGCTTGCCAGGTCCGTGCTGGGCGAGATCGGCGGCATCAATACCCTGCACAAACCGCATGTCGAACAGGCCGGTTTTGCTGTGCTGAAAGCGCCGGATATTCCTTCGATCCTGGTCGAGACCGCCTTCATCTCCAATCCCGAGGAAGAGAAGCGTCTAATCGACGATGCCTATCAGGACAAGATGGCTGGCGCCCTGCTGGTCGGCATCCGGCGCTACTTCGCGCAGAATCCGCCGCTGGCGAGGTCAAAGATCGCCCGGCTCGACTGATACAATTCGCCGCTTCCCTTTGGGAACCCATTCCACCTTTGGGAATCCATTTCCCCCACGGCAACAGCGATGCGGCTTTATCGAACCATTCCCGCGCAGGCGTCCTCCTCCCGCGTGCTCGCCATCGGCAATTTCGACGGCTTGCACCTGGGGCACCGCGCGCTGCTCGAACGCCTGACCGCCCACGCCCGGCGCCTGAATCTGCCGCCGGCGGTGATGACCTTCGAGCCGCATCCGCGCGAGTTGTTCACGCCCGAGCAGGCGCCGGCGCGGCTGACCAGTCTGCGCGAAAAGCTGGCGCTGCTGGATGCTTGCGGCATCGAAGAAGTTTTCCTGCTGCATTTCAGCCGCAAATTGGCGGGATTGTCGGCGCAGGAATTCATCGACCGCGTGCTGGTGCAAGGCCTGGCTGTGCGCCATCTCATCATCGGCGACGACTTCCGCTTCGGCAAGGGGCGCGCCGGTGACTTCACCATGCTCGCCGCGGCGGGGCAACAACAGGGCTTTGGCGTCGAAGCCATGCATACCATCGAAATCAACGGCGAGCGCGTTTCCAGTTCCGCCGTGCGCGATGCCCTCGGTGGCGGCGATCTCGAACATGCGGCGCGGCTCCTGGGACGTC
>JAUXNZ010000045.1 GCA_030682595.1 Rhodocyclaceae bacterium
ATTGCACTGAATTTTCCAGGAGCTTGTCATGTTAAAAAAACTCTTCCAGTCCGCCCAGGCCAAATCCAGTGCAGCGGGCAGTGCCGCCCCGAAATATCCTGGCATCCGCGATGCCGTCGATGGCAACACCGCCGTCATCCACGTCGAGCGTGAATCTTCGGATGCCGCCGGCGCCTACCCGATCACGCCCTCGACGCAGATGGGCGAATACTGGGCCGAGGAGGTGGCCGCCGGGCATCTCAACATCTCGGACAAGCCGCTGATCTTCATCGAGCCCGAGTCCGAACACGCCGCCGCGGGCGTCACCGCCGGCATGTCGATGACCGGCCTCAGAGCCACTAACTTCTCGTCGGCGCAGGGCGTCGCCTTCATGCATGAGTCGCTGTATGCGGCGGTCGGCAAACGCCTGCCGTATGTCCTCAACATGGGATGCCGGGCGATCACCAAGGCTTCGCTCAACGTGCACTGCGCGCATGACGATTACCACTGTGTCGATGACACCGGTTTCATCCAGGTGATGGCGAAAAACGCCACCGAGGCGGCCGACCTCAACCTCATCGGCCGCAAGATTGCCGAACTTTCCCTGACCCCGGCCGTCATCGGCCAGGACGGCTTTCTTACCACCCACCTGGTCGAGTCGGCGTTGCTGCCCGAGCGTGCGCTCGTGGAGGAATTTCTCGGCAAGCCCGACGACATCATCGACACGCCGACGCCGGCGCAGCAGATGCTGCATGGCCCGAAGCGCCGCCGCGTGCCGGCGATCTGGGACGTCGATGTGCCGATGGTGTCGGGTTCGCTGCAAAACCAGGATGCCTACATGCAGGCCGTGGCCGGTCAGCGGCCCTACTTTTTCGACCACATCGAAGCCCTTGCCGATGGCTGCATGGACGAGTATGCCGGACTCACCGGGCGCAGCTACCAGCGCCTGTCGACCTACAAGATGGAAGATGCCGAGTATGCAATTATCGGCATGGGCAGCATGATCGTGCAGGCCGAGGCCGTCGCCGATTATCTGCGCGAGACGAGGAAGCTCAAGGTCGGCGTGGTGAATGTCACCATGTTCCGTCCCTTCCCCGGCGACCTGCTCGGCCAGGTGCTGCGTGGCAAGAAGGGCGTGGCGGTGCTGGAACGTACCGACCAGCCGTTGGCGGAAGACCTGCCGCTGATGCGCGAGGTGCGTGCCACCGTTACCAAGTGTCTGGAGAACGGACTCGCGCCGGACAGCAACCGGCCCTACCCGACTTACGCGGCTTTTGCCGCGGGCGAGATGCCGCGCTTGTATTCGGGTTGCTACGGTCTGGGCTCGCGCGACCTGCAGCCGGAAGGGCTGATCGGCGCGATCGAAAACATGCTGCCCGATGGCACGCAGCGCCGCTTCTTCTACCTGTCGGTGGACTTCGTGCGCGATCCGCTGAATCCGAAGGATGAGTTGCATCAGCAGGATCTGGCGGAAAAATATCCGCGCATTCGCGAGCTGGCGGTGCGCGGCTCGGAGAATCCCAACCTGCTGCCCAAGGGCGCCATCACCGTGCGCATGCACTCGGTGGGCGGCTGGGGGGCGATCACCACCGGCAAGAACCTGGCGATGACGCTGTTCGAACTGCTCGGTTGGGACATCAAGGCCAACCCGAAATACGGCTCCGAGAAAAAGGGCCAGCCGACCACCTACTTCCTGTCGGCGGCGCCGGAGCCGATCCGCATCAACTGCGAATACACCTATGTCGATGTCGTGCTGTCGCCCGATCCGGCGGTGTTCGGCCACAGCAATCCCTTGTCCGGACTCAAAAAGGGCGGCTTCTTCATCATCCAGTCGAACCTGGGGCTGGAGACCTGGGCGAGCTTTCCGGTCTGGGCGCAAAAATTCATCGTCGATAACGACATCCGCGTCTACCACATCGATGCCTTCCAGATTGCCCGCGACGAGGCCGGCGCGGCCGAGTTGCAATTACGCATGCAGGGCATTGTCTTCCAGGGCGCCTTCTTTGCCGCCAGCCCGTTGATGCAGAATGCCGGACTTTCCGAGGAGACGCTGTTCGCCGCCATCGAGGCGCAATTGCAGTCCAAGTTCGGCGGTAAGGGCGCGCGCGTGGTGCAGGACAATCTGCGCGTGGTGCGCCGCGGTTTTACTGAGCTTACGGAAATCACCGACAAACAGGTCGGGGTGACGCGCAAGAACTTCATCAAGAAAGATGCCGGTCTGCCGATCATGCTGCGGCGGATGCCGGAGGGCGATGGCAAAGTTGCCGACATCCACCGTTTCTGGGAGCAAACCGGCAACTTCTATTTGACCGGCAAGGGCAACGACAACCTCGTCGATCCCTTCATCGGCGCTTCGTTGATCCCCGCGGCTACCGGCGTGTTCCGCGACATGACGGGCATCCGCTTTGAGCATCCGGTCTGGATCGCCGAAAACTGCACGGCCTGCGGCAACTGTTACGTCGCCTGCCCGGACTCGGCGATGCCCGGTCTGGTGAGCACGGTGAGTGATGTCTGCAATACCATCATCAATGGCATCGAAACCGCCGGCACGCCGACGCGCTTCTTGCGGCGCGCGGCGCGCACGGTCGAGAAGAAGTTGCGCGGCATGATCGAAGGGGATGGTGTGGCGGTGCGACCGCTGATCGATCAGGCGATTGCCGCCACCGTGGCCGAGGCGCCCGCGGATGACCGCGAAAAGATGGCGGCCGAATTCAAGCTGTTCACCGCGCGGATCGGCGACTTTGCCTTTGGCACCACCAAGCCCTACTGGACGCAGAAGGAGAAGCAGGCCAAGGGCAGCGGCGGCCTGTTCTCGATCGCCGTCAATCCCTACACCTGCAAGGGCTGCGTACTGTGTGTCACGGTTTGTGAGGACGACGCACTGAAAATGGTGACGCAAACCGAGGAATCGGTCGAGCGCCTGCGCCAGGACTGGGGTTTCTGGCTCGAGTTGCCGACCACGCCCAAGGAGTACAGCCGCATCGACAGCCTCGACGAGAAGATCGGCGCGCTGGAAACCCTGCTGCTCGACAAGCACAACTACAGCTCGATGAACTGCGGTGATGGCGCCTGTCTGGGTTGCGGTGAAAAGACCGCGCTGCACCTATTCACCTCGACGGTGACAGCGCTGATGCAGCCGCGCGTCAAGGTTTTTGTGGAGAAGCTCGACGGCTTGATCGCGCGGCTCGAACAGCATCTGCGGATGAAGCTTGCGTCCGCGGTCGATCTCACCGACACCGGCGCCGTGATGCGCGCGGTCGACGCCACCGGCCAACACGATCTGACGCTATCCAATCTCGCCGCCAAGCTGGGCGAGAACAAGCCCACGCAGTTGCTCGACCCGGTCTGGGTGAAAAACACCGCCCAGTTGCTGGAAAAACTCAAGGACCTGAAGTGGCGCTATGTCGATGGACCGACCCATCGCGGCCGCGCCGAGATGGGCATCATCAACGCCACCGGCTGCACTTCCGTGTTCAGCTCGACCTGGCCCTTCCATCCGTATCCCTTCCCCTGGACCTCGCATCTGTTCCAGGACACGCCTTCCGTGGCGATGGGCGTTTTCGAGGGTCACATGGCGAAGATGGCCGAGGGCTTCAAGGCCATCCGCAAGGCGGAGATGGAACTGGCCGGCGAGTACATCCCGGCCCGCGACGATGATTTCTTCAACCGTTTCACCTGGCAGAAATTCTCTGCCGACGAGTGGCTGCTGTGCCCGCCGGTGGTGGGCGTGGGTGGCGACGGCGCGATGTACGATATCGGTTTTCAGAACCTCTCGCGCCTCTTGATGTCGGGCATGCCGGTGAAAATTCTGGTGGTCGACACGCAGGTCTATTCGAACACCGGCGGTCAGGCCTGCACCTCGGGCTTCATAAGCCAGGTGTCCGACATGGCGCCCTTCGGCAAGGCGCAGCAAGGCAAACAGGAAACCCGCAAGGAAATCTCGCTGATCGGCATGGCGCACCGCACGTCTTACGTGATGTCGGGCACCATCGCCCATACCAATCATCTGCTGGAAAGCTATATCGACGGCCTCAACAGCCGCCGCCCGGCGCTCTTCAACATCTACGCGGTCTGCCCGCCCGAGCATGGCGTCGGTGACGACCGGAGCGTCGAC